>JBEKWD010000224.1:0-5004 GCA_049513435.1 Steroidobacteraceae bacterium
CAACGCCAAGGTCTACACCGTCGATACACGTTTGCCGGCAGCGGAGGCCTTCGCAGTCAGGGGCGGCCGATTTATCGCAGTGGGTACTGATGCAAATATCAAAGGCCTTATCGGCAAGAACACGCAGACCCTCGACGCTCGGCAGATGACGGTCGTACCCGGCTTCAACGACTCTCACAACCATGCGCCAGGCAACACGCTGCTGTATGAAGTGCTCGTCGGCAATCCCTATGAGGTCGAGTTTGTTACCATCGACAGCATTATCGACAAACTGCGGGCCAAGGCACAGAAGACAGCAACTGACACGTGGGTAGAGGGCTATTTCTTCGACGACACCAAAGTAAAGGACAAACGCGCGCTCACCATCCACGACCTCGATCGGGTATCTACAGATCTGCCGGTTGCGGTTCACCATCGCGGCGGGCACACGGCTTTCTACAACAGCAAGGCATTCCAGATGGCCGGCGTCACCAAAGCGACGCCTAACCCGCCGGGCGGAACGTACGATCGGGATGCGAGCGGTGAATTAAACGGCCGCGTGACCGATAACGCGTGCGACGTCTTGAATAAGGTCGGCAAGCGAAGCAGCTATTCCCCAGAAGAGAGCATGCGCCGCGACCGCGAAGGGCTCGCGTATATATCCAAGCAATTCGTGCGCTTCGGATTAACGAGCGTGTGCCACGAGAGCGGCAACCTGCACGCGCTGGAACAGGTACGAGCGCGTGGCGACCTACTGCATCGTGTGAGTTATGAGGCCGAAGGGCCGGAACTCGAGGCGATGATTACCGGCGGAATGACCACCGGACTGGGCGATGAGTGGATTAAGCTGGGTGCCAGCAGCGAGCATACGGCCGATGGCTCATTCTCCGAACGCACAATGGCCATGAGTGTTCCGTATCCGAACACGACGTCGGGCTACAAGGGGAACGTTGTGGAAACCCAGGAGGATCTCAATGCCTGGTGCGAGCGTGTTCATCGGGCCGGAATCCAGCTCAACTGCCACGCCAACGGAGACGTAGCCATAGACCACGTTCTCACTGCCTATGAGCGCGCGCTGCGGCTGGTGCCACAGCGCGATGCCAGGCCGAAGATTACCCATTGCACATTGATAAACGACGAACTGGTACGGCGCATTAAGGCTATCGGCGCTGTACCGGCGCTGTTTACATCCTATGCCTACTACAATCCGGACAAATTCCACTTCTACGGTGAGGAGCTCATGAAGCGGTGCATGGCCTACCGAACACTGCTGGACGCGGGCATCCATGTAGCAGGCGGCTCGGACTTCGATCCGGGACCGTTTGCGCCCTTGATGGGCATTCAGGGTATGGTCACTCGTACCGGCTGGAACGGAGAAGTGTGGGGCGCGAACCAGCGAATCACGGTCGACGATGCATTACACGTCTATACGATCAACGGTGCTTACGCCACTAAGGAAGAGGCATTAAAGGGATCCGTCACGCCCGGCAAACTCGCTGACTACGTTGTCTTGGCAGAGGATCCTCACACCGTCGATCCGACCAAGATCAAGGATATCCACATCGTGCAGACAGTTGTCGGCGGGGCTACCGTCTACGCCGCATAGTTCGTCATTCGCGCTGTCGTGTTTGCGCAGCTCGATTTCAAATTAAGTCGATCCGAAAGACGTATCCCCCGGACGGGCTGTTAAGAGGCGGGAAGCCGGGTCGCTGGTAGGCCGGATTGTCGATCGACCAACCCGGATGTTCGCCGGCGTCGACGCCGAAAAGCACTCCATCGGCCACAGTGACATCATGGATGTCGCAAGAGCCGGGGACGAATTCTACGACCTGCACTACTTCGCCGGTTTTAACCTCATACTTGATCAAACCCGGTGTGTATCCCTCATAGCCCGGAACGCCAGACTTCTGGGTGCCGGTTACCTGCCAGATGAAGCCATTGTCCCACTCAATGCCGTGGAGCCGTTCACTCAGGCTCGGTATACGAGTGATCGGGAACATGTAATCGACCTGCCAGCTCTTGGGATCGATGCGCATAAGAGCTTCCAGGCGGTTGGCGTATATCCAGAGTTTGCCATTTTCCCACGCCATGCCATGGGTGCTCCCCCCATTGTCCACCGGACCAAATGGTATCTGACGCTGGCTGATCTGCTTGGAGTGCATATCGGTCTGAAAAATGCCTTCGATAGGAGGGGTGGGGTGCCCTATCTCTGATTCACCGTTCGCGCCGCTCCAGATACATCCGTCCCCGTAAGCCATGCCGCTTGTGTTCTTGCAATTCGTAATTACCGTGTGAAGCACCTTGCCATTCCGATCCAGGAGCCATGCGGTTTCCTGCTTGTTGTCGTGTCTTTGCTCCTGTACCCAAAAGCCTCTTCCGTCGGGGTCGGTCGTAATTGCGTTCGGCCACGAGGGCGGAGTCAGGAACATTTTTGTCGTCTTCGCCATCCGCTTTGCAGGTCCCGCCCTTGTGGCCGGCACTTCACCCGGACCGCGGCCGAGAGCGTCCGTGCCTGGCGTCCGAGGCGCTATCCCTGTCTGTGGCGCGGACGCTGCGCCCGCCATCACTCCCAGACCTAAGCCAATTCCCACGCGCGCACCGGCTGTGAGAAACTCTCTCCTGCCCATAAGATTGTTCATAAAGATCTCCTCGGCGGATAAGGATTATCCCCCGCTAGCGTGGACCCGTCGCTGGCCCCTTATCCCATGGAAAACCATAGGTCGGTAGTTCTTCCGGTAGGTTGAATTTTGCGTATTCCACGCGGTTGTTTACAGTCACCAACTGCAGGATCTCCTGCCCGTCTCCCAGCGGAAGCATGGATTGGCTGTAGCCGTCATTGTCAATGTTGTAGACGATCGGTGTCTCAATCAGTGTCCAGAGGCCCTCACCGGCATTTCGATTGATGAACATGCCGTTGCCGACCCTGCCAACGTTATCGCGCACAACGGATCGGCCCGTGACCAACAGCGTTCCGTTTGTACCGCCCCAGGGCGACCAGACGATAAACGGTGTGCCGTTGGGAAACTGCCGCCAACGATCCTGGATTAGCGTTCCAAAAGTTCTGGGATCGCCCCATTTGTCACCGTCGTCCGATGTGCGCAAATGGGTAGAATTGGTGCGCGGTTCCAGTGGATAACCCGGCATGCTGACTTCTTCATAAGTCATGTAGTACTTGCCGTGTCCGTCACGGGTAACAATGGTCATACCCGGGCGGGTCAGACCATCTGGAATCGCGGCATCGTAGACCAGCGGCCCCCAGCTTCGGCCACCATCGGCAGACACCTCGTGATCCAGGAGTTGACTGTAGCCATTCTTCTTGTCGCGCTCGTCCGAAAAATAGGCCACCAGGTGACCGGTCGAATCCGCATATAAGTATGGCTCGAAGACGGGATCTTGATCTCGCAGGAGCCCGGCACGGTCGGAAGGGTCGTAACGTCCAGTACCACCCGTGGCGATGGTGCTCAGATACGCCCAGGTCTTGCCGCCGTCGGCGCTATAGACAACGTCCAGTGGCCGCTTGCTTGGATCGGAACTCGAAAGGCCGTTGCCGGCGGCCATAATCGTTCCGGCAGGAAAGTCTCCCATCTTTATCGGCAGCTCGAACAAGGTCGGCTGGCCGCGAAGCATCGGGATCTCGGAGAATTTCTGCCAGGTATCGCCGTTGTCGGTACTGCGAAATATTGGCAGCGACTGCTCGCGTTGGCTGAAGGTGGCCAACAATTGCCCTTTTGCAGCGGCATAGTATTTGAGTTGAATCACACGCGGATACATTGCCCCTGCTACCTGTTCCATCGTGAAAAAACCGATCTTCGAAGTGAAGATGGATGGAACCGGCATGCTCAATTGTGCTGCGGGATCAGCGCTTGACCCACCAGGACCTGCCGGCGCACTGGCCGGGGCAGCTTGTTGCGCAATCGCGTGCGCAAATCCCAGTACGCTGACCGCGCCACTGATCAGCCTCAGTCTGAGGTAGTTATTCATATCGCCATCTCTCGAATTGGCGCGGACAGGTTGCCGATGCTACCGCCGCCTCAATGCGCTCTCGATGGCCGCTTTGGCAAGTGGGCGCATGGCCTCATAACCTGCAGCGTTTGGATGGACCCCGTCCGCTGAATATTCCGGTTTCATGGCGCCATCAGTCGTAGCCAGTACCGACCAGTAATCGATATAAGCAAGCCCGCGGCTCGCAGCATATTCCCTGAGCCAGGCGTTTAAGGCACGAATCTGGGCAGCAGGCTGCAGACCCGGATGCCAATAAAATTCCTTCGCCGGCGGAATCGAAGCCAATATCACCTTGATCTTATTGGCGAGCGCAAGCTCGACCATGCTTGTTATATAGCCTTCGATTTCCCCCGGTGCTTCTGGGCCGGTATTGCGCGCGACGTCGTTGGTGCCAGCCATGATATGCACGATCGCAGGTTTCAAAGCGATTACATCCGACCGGAAGCGGACCAGCATTTGCGGTGCTGTTTGGCCGGAAATGCCGCGGCCAACATATTTTGGATTGTCCTTGATGAATGGCTGACCGGCCCAGCCCTCGGTTATCGAATCGCCCATGAAGACTACACGCGCTGATCCAGGATCGGCGATTAGCGGCTGATTGGCATCGCGGTAGCGCCCAACATAGGCCCAGTCCCCGCTTATGCCTTGTCCTACTGGAGGGCTGACGGACGCCGTGGAGGACGGCGTGGGCAGCTGTGCGTAAACAGGAAAGACGACCAAAGCCAACGCCCACAGACTAACCGTCAATCGCATATGCACGATACCTCCTCAATTGCCGGTGCACCTCACCAGCATTGGACCTTAGCGTTCCATGAGTGCGACCTGCAGCATCGCCCGCGCATAAGCCACGTGATAGGCCCAGGCGGCAGCGTTACCGGTCTTTAGGTCGCGATCCACATCGAGCCCGCGCGCATGTTCGGGAAAGATCATGTACTTGTATTTGACCTTCACCAACTCCTTCATCACCGCGAGCATGTTGTTGTCGCCATTGTCGGGATAGACCTCGGTGTAGTTCTGGCGCGG
>JBEKWD010000225.1:0-4989 GCA_049513435.1 Steroidobacteraceae bacterium
GAGCATGCGATGGTGCAGCACTTCGACAACGACTGGGAGCTGGCCTCGACGGAAGTAGACGATGCCATTGCGGCAGTCCAGCGCTAACTCTAAAAGGATCGGTCCTTACTTCAGCCGATAAGCGATAAAGGCATCGCTCGAGCCGGTGCCAAACGACCTGCTGCCGCCGGCGTTGATCAGCACATACTGCCGCCCGTCCCGACCCATATAGGTCATGGGCGTCGCGTGGCCGCCGGCGGGAAGCTGCACTTCCCACAACACCTCGCCGGTCTTTTCGTCCACAGCCCGGAAATACTTGTCTTGGGTGGCGGCGATGAAGATCACCCCTCCTTTGGTGACAATCGAGCCGCCGATGTTGGGGGTGCCCAGCGGCAGCGGCAGGTGCAGAGCAATGCCGAAGGGGCCGCTGTTGGAGGCGTTGCCGAGCGTGTGCTGCCACAGCGCCTTGCCGGTCTTCAAATCCACTGCTGTCAGGAAACCATAAGGCGGCCTCTGGCAGGGAATGCCCAGTCCCGTCAGGAAGCCGTGCCAGTGCACGGCATAGGGCGTACCTTCCATCGCCGCGCCGGGCGCTGTCTTGCCCTTGCGCGGATCGCCGCTGATGAACAGACGCTCCTTGTCGGCAGCGGCCCGGGTGATGAACCGGTCATAGTCGGCCATCAGATTGGAATTGACCACCACGATGCCGCGACCCTCGTCCACCGACACGCTGCCCCAGTCGATGCCGCCCAGTTCTCCGGGTGTACGGATCGATGGGCCCAGGCGCAGCGGCGTGTAGATGCCGCGATACTCCGCCTGGCGGAATTTGATCCGGCAATAAAGCTGGTCGAAGGGCGTGATTCCCCACATATCAGCTTCCGTCAGGGTCGGGCCGGCGAAATCCGGCATGCCGGTGGAGAAAGGCTGGGTCCGCGACCAGCGCTCGCCAGGAATGCTGGAGGCAGGCACGGCCCGTTCCTCAACCTTAGTCAGCGGTTGTCCGGTGCGGCGGTCGAGCACGAAGATCTGGCCGGTCTTGGTGGGCTGGATCAGCGCGGGGACCGTGCCGCCAGCGGTGGGGAAATCCACCAACACCGGCTGGGAGCCGAGGTCATAGTCCCACAGATCATGGTGGATGGCCTGGAAGGTCCAGCGCACTGCACCCGTATCGGCGTCGAGCGCCACCACAGCGCTGGAGAAACGGTCGGTCTCCGGCGTACGGTTAACGCCGTAAAAGTCGGGACTGCCGTTCCCCATCGGCAGATAGACAAGGCCCAGCGCCTCATCGCCGCTGAAGGGCGGCCAGCTGTTGGGCGTCGAAGGCGTGTAGCTCTGACCGGGCGCCAGCGGGCCATGATCGTCCGGGCGGCCGGGATCGAACGCCCATTTCAGCTTGCCGGTCAGCGCGTCGTAACCGCGAATGACCCCGGGCGGCACATGAGTGGATTGATCGTCGATTATGTATGAGCCGATCACCGCCGTGCCATGCACGATGGCCGGTGGCGACGTGGGATTGATCCAGCCGCGCGGAAATTTGTCCAGCCCCTCGCCTTCACTCAGGTCGACCGCGCCATCCTTCCCGAAGCTGCGGCAGGGTTGGCCGCTTTTGGCGTCAAGCGCAATCAGCCTGTTGTCTACCGTGCCGAGCAGAATGCGGGTGGGACATTCAATGACTCCCGCCGGGGCGCGGAAGAAACTCACCCCGCGGCACACACCGCGCCCGCCGGCGGCGACATCGATTTCGGTGTCATGCCGCCAGATCTGCTTACCCGTCACCGGATCGAGCGCGAACACCGCATCGTGGGGCGTGCAGCCGTACAGCGTGCCGTCCACCATCAGGGGCGTGTCTTCGTAAAGATGCCCCGAGTGCTGGTCTTTAGTCAGCAGGCCGGCATGATAGGTCCAGGCCTCTTCCAGGTTGGCGGCATTGGCGGGCGTGATCTGGGACAGTTCGGAATAGCGTGTGCCGTGCGGCCCGCTGCCATAATCGGTCCATTCGCCTGCCGTGGCCGCTGCCGGAGCGGTTTCAGGAATGGTCGCGACGGATGCCGTGCGGTGCAGCGACCAGAAGCCGATCGCCCCAGCCAGAACGAGAATCGGCAGCAACAGCACAGCCAACTTGGCACGGACCGATAACCGGCGATCTGCAAACAGAAGCAGCCACAAGGCGACGATCGCCAGATAGACCAGCCGCGGCATCAAAGCCCAACCGTCGGTGCCAGCTTCCCAAACCGCCCAGATTACTGTTCCCAGAAAGACAAGCCAGAAAAGCGTGACGCCGAATTGCCGCCGGCGCAGCACCAGCCACGCCGAAAGCAGGATCAGAGCACCGGCAACGGCGTAATAAAGCGAACCGCCCAGCGCCGCCAGGTAAAGCCCCGGCAGCGCCATGCCCAAACCGGTAATCAGGAGAAGGAGAAAGGATGGAATTCGCATGTTGCCCGCGCTTGTCCCCGTTCCGCAGGAAGTCTAGCGCCGCCGGAGACAACCCGGAAGTGCGCACCTGCAATCTCCTTAGGGTAGATCGCTCGATGAGCGCGCGGCAAGGCGGTCGAACACTGCCTTCATCGTTTCGACGCGCGCGAGATACAAGCGGGCATCGTGATCCCCACACCTTTGGCCCTCAATCAACCGAAAACCCCGCCGCGCGTACTCGTCGCCCGCACCGGCTCCGCACAGGTGAATGAGCGCGGCCAGCTCCTGTTTGCCTTTGAGTGTAGCGGAGGCCATGCGGTGCCGCGCGAGGATGTTCGCGACACTGCGGTCTAGATACGCCGATGTTAGTTCGACGGCGTGAGTGGGAAACACGCGGGCATATAGGCTATTGAACCAGCAGGATCGCCAATCATTCCAAGGCCCGTCCTCCGCAACGGTGTGATTGTGAATGCAAAAGCGCCTCGCTTCTGCAAATGTTCCGTCGGTGATCTGATACATCCCGACCGCGCTCGAGGCCGGCCGGTACACCTCGAAGGGCTGCGATGTCCATGACCAACGCCAGTACGTGCGCACCACCGGATTTCCGGAACCTTCTACCTGCGCAATCGCTGCCAGAAGGTCGGGGGTGATCACATTCGTCGCGTACTTCCTAAAGATGGGCGCGTACTGTCGCCACGTTTCAGAGGGCGTCTTGTAGAGTGTTCCGCTAACGGGAAACAACAGCTCCGATGGCTTGCGTATGACCTGATAGATCCAGTTGATGGAGAACGATAGCGTCAGGAGGACGCCCACACCAATAATGACCTTCGTGACCCTCGATGTGCGGCGAAAAGCGCGCCACCAACGTCGTCTCAAGCGAGTGTTTGGCCAAAAATAATGTAAGAGGCGCAAGCGACGTCTGCGCGTTCTTCCAGCATTCGGTCGAGTGCTTGGGGCAGCGGGGCGGCGCATGACTTTGCGGCCAGCGGTGAAACCCGAATTCAGCGCACGGCGAGGCGCCAGAGCGATGTCACCTCGGCTGTGCGCGCCGCTTGCAGCGGGTCGGTTTCGTCGGACGCCCGAGGATGATTCGGCCGCACATCGCTTCGATCCACGACCTTTAACCCTGCCGCGTGGAATACAGCGAGCAGCTCCGACCGCGATCTCAGTCCCAGATGCTCGGCGAGGTCCGAAAGGATCATCCAGCCCTCCCCGCCTGGCTCCAGGTGCGCAGACAGGGCGCTCAGGAACCCACGCAGCATGCGGCTCTCGGGGTCGTAGATCCCACGCTCGATGGGAGAGCTCGGCCGCGCGGGGACCCAGGGCGGGTTGCAAACCACGAGCGCTGCCCGCCCTTCGGGAAAGAGATCCGCCTGCACAACTTCCACTTGCTGCCCCAACCCGAGACGCTCCAGATTCTCGCGAGCGCACGCGACGGCTCGGGGATCCTGGTCGGTGGCGATCACACGCCTGATGCCGCGCCGCGCTAGTACGGCGGCCAGCACCCCCGTCCCGGTGCCGATATCGAAGGCCACGCTGGACAATGATCTCAAGCCCGGCAGAGGCGCCGCGGCGACCAGTTCGACGTATTCGCGGCGAATCGGCGCGAACACCCCGTAGTGCGGATGGATGCGGCCACCGATCGCCGCGATTTCAATTCCCCTGACGTACCACTCGTGCGCACCAATGAGGCCCAGCAACGCTCGCAGCGAGGCGACCGAGGTTCCCTCTCCCGGGCCGTAAACTTCAGCGCAGGCTTGCCGGATGTCGGGCGCACGTCGCAACGGAATTGTGTAGTCCGCGTCTAGCGGCACCAGCAGTACGTTCAACGTGCGCGCACGCTGAGACTTGATCCGGCGATGCCGATGGAAGGCGTCGGCAGGGGATGCGGGCATCGAGGATGCGGCCGACTTTTTCGGCTTACGCAGCGCGCGGTCGGCGCGATTCGCCAGGGCAAGCAGCAGCTGGCGCGCGTTCTGGAAGTCGCCCCGCCACAGCAGCGCAGTACCCTGGCACGCGAGCCCATACGCCTCGTCGGCCGTGATGTGGTCATCGGCGATGACCACGCGCCTGGGAGGTGGCGCCCCGCTCTCGGAGCGCCAGCGCGCGCTGAGCGCCTCGCCGCCCTCGGTCCAGTGAACGACCGGGTGCGTGCCCACGTCGCAGCTTGCTAGTCCAATCTGTGGAGCCAATATAATCAATCAGTTACGTTTATATGTTAAGCTTCTTCTGTCTACTCTACGCACTCAGCACCGAATTCTCATATTGAAGACACCCACCGCCCTACAGCCTCTGATCGACGACGGCGTCATCGACGAAGTGATCCGCGCACTCAAGAGCGGCAAAGAAGCCACTGTTTACCTGGTACGCACCGGCATACAGACCCGCTGCGCCAAAGTCTATCGCGATATGCGGCAGCGAAGTTTCCAGCGCCGTGCCCAATACCAGGAAGGTCGCAAGATGCGCGGGAGCCGAGAGACTCGCGCCATGAAGAAGAACACCCGCTTTGGTCGCAGCGAACAGGAATCGGCGTGGAAGAATGCTGAGGTGGACGCACTGTATCGCCTGCATGCTGCCGGCGTGCGTGTGCCGAAA
>JBEKWD010000226.1:0-4965 GCA_049513435.1 Steroidobacteraceae bacterium
GTCTCGCGCTCTGCGGCCAGTCGCTGTGATGCATTCCAGTCGGGCATGGGTTTGAGAATCAGCCGCTCGCGCTCGGCTTGTCCGGCGAGATTGAAGATGTCCGTCTGCCCGGTCTCATCGCTGCGCGCATGCTGCTCGCCGCTACGCAGCGCCTCGTCGAGGCCGACCATCAGCGTGGCGCGGTTGGCGCCCAGACCGTCGAGACTGCCGGAGCGGATCAGCGCCTCGAATACGCGCCGATTCACGCGCGCCAGATCCACGCGCCGGCACAGATCCGGCAGGCTCTGATAGGCGCCGCGCTCGCGCTCCTCGGTGATGGCCTCGACGGCGGCGCGTCCGACGCCTTTGATCGCGCCGAGACCATAGCGGATCGTGTGCTCATCGGCGATTGTGAAGCCGTAGCTGGAGCTGTTCACATCGGGCGGCAACACCTGCAGCGCGATATTGGCGCACTCATCGATCAGCGTGACGATCTTGTCCGTGTGATCCATGTCGGCCGACAGCACGGCCGACATGAAGGCGGCCGGATAGTGCGCCTTCAGATAGGCGGTCTGGTATGAGAGCAGTGCGTAGGCGGCTGAATGCGACTTGTTGAAGCCGTAGCCGGCAAACTTCTCCATCAGATCGAAGATATGCGCCGCCTGGCGTGCATCGACGCCGCGTGTGCGCGCGCCATCGACGAAAACCGAGCGCTGCTTGGCCATCTCCTCCGGGCTCTTCTTGCCCATCGCCCGGCGCAGCAGATCGGCGCCACCGAGGGTATAGCCAGCAAGCACCTGCGCGATCTGCATGACCTGCTCCTGGTACAGGATCACGCCGTAGGTTGGTGCCAGCACGTGCTTGAGGTCCGGGTGCAGATAGTCGATCGCGGCCGCATTGCGGCCGTGCTTACGGTTGATGAAATCATCGACCATGCCTGATTGCAGCGGTCCGGGACGAAACAGTGCGACCAGCGCCACGATGTCCTCGAACCGATCCGGCTGCAGGCGCCGGACCAGATCCTTCATGCCGCGCGATTCGAGCTGGAACACCGCTGTGGTGGCGCAGGTCTTGAGCAACGCGTAGGTCGGCGCATCATCCATCGGCAGCGTACCCAGATCGAGCGCGCTCTCCCCGGCGCGCGCACGCGCCGCATTCACGCTCGCCACGGCCCAGCTCAGAATCGTCAGCGTCCGCAGCCCGAGGAAATCGAATTTGACCAGGCCCGCAGCCTCGACGTCGTCCTTGTCGAACTGCGTGATCACGGGGCCACCGTGCGCCTCGCAGTACAACGGCGTGAAATCGGTCAGGACCGAAGGCGCAATCACGACGCCGCCGGCGTGTTTGCCGGCATTGCGCGTGATGCCCTCGAGCGCGCGCGCGAGCTCGAGCAGGCTGCGGACCTCCTCATCCTGTTGCGAAAGGCGCTTGAGCTCGGGCTCCTTGGCGATCGCATCATCGAGCGTGATGCCGAGCTCGAAGGGAATGAGCTTCGCGATGCGATCGACAAAACCGTAGGGATGCCCGAGCACCCGGCCGACGTCGCGCACCACGGCCTTAGCGGCCAGGGTGCCGTAGGTGATGATCTGCGAGACGCGGTCATGACCGTATTTTGCCGCTACATAATCGATTACGCGGTCGCGCCCTTCCATGCAGAAATCAACGTCGAAATCGGGCATCGAGACGCGCTCTGGATTCAGGAAACGCTCAAACAGCAGGTCATAGCGCAACGGGTCGATATCGGTGATACGCAAGGCGTAGGCTACGAGCGAGCCGGCGCCCGAACCGCGGCCGGGGCCCACTGGCACGCCATGTTCGCGTGCCCAGCGGATGAAATCCGCGACAATCAGAAAGTAGCCCGCGAACCCCATCGGGCAGATGACCTCGAGCTCGGCGCGCAGGCGCGCGCGATAGCGCTCGCTGTCAGCCTCGCCCAGGCCCAGCGCTGCGATGCGCACCTCCAGTCCAAGCTCGGTCTGGCCGCGCAGAAATTCGTTTGGCGCAAGCCCGTCCGGCACCGGGTAGTCGGGCAGCCGCGGCTGGCCAAGCGTCAGGCGCAGACTGCAGCGGCGCGCGATCTGCACCGAGTTGGCGATGGCTTCGGGCAGATCGGCGAACAATGCTGACATCTGCTCGGCGCTGCGCAGAAACTGTTGCGCGCTATAACGGCGAGGCCGTGCCGGGTCGGCGAGCTGCGTGCCATCGTGAATGCAGACCCTGGCCTCATGCGCCTCGAAGTCCGCGGCCGTCAGAAAGCGCACATCGTTGGTCGCCACCACCGGCACGCCGCGGCGCGCGGCCAGCCGTACCGCGGCCGGCAGATAGTGATGCTCTTCGGGACGCCCGAGACGCTGCAATTCGATATAAAAGCGATCCCCGAATAAAGCGAGCCAGTGCTCGAGTGCGAGCAGCGCCGCGTCCTCGCGCTGGCGCAACAACGCGCGTCCGACATCGCCGTCGGCTCCCGCGAGCGCGATCAGGCCGCAGGTCGTCGCGGGCTCGAGCCACTGACGATCCAGCAGCGGGATGCCGGCGCTGCTTTGTCCTTCCAGATAGGCGCGACTGACTAAGCGTGCGAGATTGCGGTAGCCGATCGAGTCCTGGCACAGCAACGTCAGGCGAGAGGCCCCGAGCTTCGCGTCCGCCTCGCGCAACAACAGGTCCACACCGATGATCGGTTGCACACCTCGCTCGAGCGCCGCGCGATAGAACTTCACCATCGCGAACAGATTGCATTGATCGCTGACGGCAACCGCCGGCATCGCGGCGGCTGCGACCGCATCGATGAGCTCGGGTACGCGCACCACGCCGTCGATCAGCGAGTATTCGGTGTGCACGCGCAGGTGCACGAACGTCGAACTCATGGCGAGCTGCGACTCCGCGTCATTCGATTGAGGGGGAAGATTCGCTGAAGCATGCGCGATCCTGCAAGCTGCCAAATGGCACAGCGCCGGACAGCCAGCTGCGCAATGGATCGAAGCTGCGCCGATGGATTGGCGAGGGCCCGAGGCGCACCAGCGCACGCAGGTGCTCGGGCGTCCCATAACCGAAGTGCGTGCCCAGCCCGTAGCCCGGGTAGCGCTCATCCATGCGCCGCATCAGCGCGTCGCGGTAGGTCTTCGCGACGATCGAGGCAGCGCTGATACAGGGTTCCGACACATCGCCATCCACGATGGTTTTCACAATACAATCTCCAAAACAATCATGTAGTTGTGGAGAACAGTTACCGTCAATTATAATGTCGGTCGGGCGCACCGAGAGCTTCAGCAACGCCCATTTCATCGCGAGCAATGTCGCCTGCAGGATATTGAACAGGTCGACCTCAGCGTGATCGGCTGCGGCTACCGCCACGCCGAGCGCACGCTCGTGAATGCGCCGCGCGAGCACTTCGCGGCGCATGGGCGTTAACTGCTTGGAATCGCGCAGCCCGCGTATGGGCCGGAGCGGATTCAGAATCACGGCGGCGGCCACTACCGGGCCGGCGAGTGGACCGCGTCCTGCTTCATCCACCCCGGCCACCAGCATGCTCAATGCCCGTGTCCCCCGTTGCCCCCGCTCTCGCGCTGCGACTCGCGCTCGACTCCGACCCCGGAGCGAGCGCGCAGCAATTGAAGCACAGCCGAGGCCGCAAGTGCTGCGCCATTTTGCCGCAGTGATTCGTGAATGAGCTCAAAGCGGCGCTGCAGGTATGCGCGTCGCGCTGCATCGTCGAGCGAATGCTCGAGCGCGCGGGCCAGACCTTCGGGCTCTACCGCCTGCTGAGAGAATTCCGGCACCAGGGGCTCGCTGGCCAGCAGGTTCGGCAGCGAGAAGTACGGCAGGCCCGTGAACCCCAGCCCGCGCGCAAGCAGCGCGCTGAGCGCCCCCACGCGGTAGGCCACGACCATCGGACAGCGGCACAACAGGGCCTCAAGCGTAGCGGTGCCCGAGGCTACGAGCGCCACATCGGCTGCAGACAACGCCGTGCGCGCCTGCCCATCGAGCACCTGCACATCAGGCCGTGGTGCGTGTTGCTGCAGCGCGTGCTCAAACTGCGCGCGCACGAGCGGCCCGGCCATCGGTGCAACGATCTTGAGCCCGGGTCGGCGCTGCGCGAGCAAGCGCGCGGCACCCAGGAACGGCTTGGACAGGCGCCGCACTTCAGCCTCACGGCTGCCCGGCAACAGGGCCAGCACAGTGTCCTGCGCCGCCAGCCCGAGGCTGGCGCGCGCCGCGCCGCGATCGCTCTGCAATGGAATCTGATCGGCCAGCGGATGGCCGACAAACAGCGCGTTCAACGCATGCGCGCTATAGAAGGCGGGCTCGAAGGGCAGCAGGCAGAGCACGAGGTCATAGGCGCGCACCATCGTGCGCACACGGCCCTGCCGCCACGCCCACACCTGCGGACTCACGTACTGCACGGTCGTGATGCCGAGCCGCTTCAGGCGCAGCGCCAGTCCCAGGTTGAACTGCTGGTAGTCCACACCGATGAATACGTCCGGCCGCAGCGAGGCTATGTCATCGGCGAGGCGTGCGCGCAGCCGCAGCAGGCGCGGCAGATGCGGCAGCACCTCAACCAGGCCAATGACGGACAGCTGCTCTGCCTCGAGCAAGGCATGGCAGCCCGCCGCGCGCATCTGGGGTCCGGCGACGCCGGTGAATTCGATATCGGGCACCAACGCGCGCAGCGCTTCGATCAGCGCAGCGCCCAGCGTGTCGCCGGAGCTCTCTCCGGCCACAATCGCGATTCGCAGGGCGGCCATCGCTTTAGGCTCGCGGCGCTCGCGCCATCAGCGGATCAGACTGCGTTCCGAGAGTGCTATGAAGTCCAGCAGCGGCTTGAGCTCCGGCTGCTCAGGGGCCAGCGCGGTCAACTGCTCCACCGCCGCGGCCAGCGGCAGATCGCTGCGATAGAGAATGCGATAGGCGTTGCGCAGATTGCGGATTTGCTCGTCCGTGAAGCCACGGCGCCTGAGTCCCTCGGTGTTGATCGAGTGCGGCACGGCC
>JBEKWD010000227.1:0-4961 GCA_049513435.1 Steroidobacteraceae bacterium
GAGCTCGCTCAGGATCTGCGCCAATTGTGGAACTGCATGCGCACGCTGCAGCGGCTCATAGCGCGGGTAGAGCGCCGATAGCTTCACCGATATGCCATCACGCTCGCCGATGCCGGCGCCCGCGTGAGGCCTCGCGCCTACGCGCGCGATCGCGTGCTCGTAGGCCAAGCGATATCGATCCGCATCGGCCTGAGTGCAGGCGGATTCGCCCAGCATGTCGAAGGAGTAGCGATACTGGCGCAAGTCCCCGCGTCGCGAGCGCGCGAGGGCGTGTTCGATGTCGCGTCCAAATATGAAATGCCCCGCCAGCGCGTACAGCGTCACGCTCACGAGCGGTCGCAAGAGCCGCGCGCGCCGCACCGGTGCGGCGCCGAGCCATGCGCGCGCGAGCATCAGCGCGCGCGTGGCCGCATTGACCTGCCAGTGCGATGAGGCGCCGCGATGGGCACTCCAATCGCCCGCGGCCAGCTTCTCGGCCAGCAGCTCGAGCGCGGTGCCCCGGTCCGGAATGCGCAAATACGCCTCGGCCAGCGTCAGCAGTGCGAGCCCTTCGGGCGTGCCGATGCTGTACTGCTGCAGCACGCAGTCGATCCAACGCTGCGAGAGCGCTGCGCGTTGCGCGCGCACCAGCTGCGCAGCCCGATCATGAATCGCCAGCGCCTCGCGCGGCTGGCTGCTCGCCGCGGCCAGCAGCGCCGCCCAATCGGCCTGCGCTTGCGGCCTCATCTGCCCTCGCGCCTGGCCCGCGGCCTCAGGTCTGGGCCGACAGATGCGGCCAGGCGGCGCGCAAGTACAGCACCATCGAGATCAGCGTGAGCACGGCTGCGAGCACCGTGAGCCATTGGCCCATTAGATAGATCGGCAATCCCAGCAGCGGATGGCGAAACAAAAGCATCGTCAGGCCGACCATCTGCACGATGGTCTTGAACTTGCCGATGCGCGAGACCGCCACGGCCGTGCGCTGGCCGATGCCCGCCATCCATTCGCGCAGTGCCGAAATCGCGATCTCGCGACCGATGATCACCGCCGCGGTCAGCACCATGACTGCGCTCGCATCGCGGCTGACGATCAGCACGAGCGCCACCGCCACCATGAGCTTGTCGGCCACCGGATCAAGAAACGTACCCAGACGCGTGGTCTGTCCGAGCCGGCGCGCCAGATAGCCGTCGAGCGAATCGGTAATGGCCGCGGCCGCGAACAATAGCCCGGCGATCGGATCGGCTAGATCATTCCGGCCGTGGCCACCGAACACGAACAACACGACGATCAGCGGAATCGCCAGGATGCGCAGCCACGTCAGGATGTTCGGCCAGTTCCAAATCATCAGGCCCCCGGATGCAGATGATCATAGATCGAACGCGCCATGGATGCGCCGACGCCCGGCACTTTTTCCAAATCGGCAATACCGGCTCGCATGACTCCCTGCAGCCCGCCGAAGTGCGTCAGCAAGGCGCGGCGCCGGCTCGGCCCGAGCCCGGGCACGGCCTCGAGCACCGATTCGCGATAGCGTCGCGCGCGCCGGCGCCGGTGACCGGTAATGGCAAAGCGATGCGCTTCGTCGCGCACGCGTTGAATGAAGTGTAGCGCTGCACTGTCGGGCTCGAGCGCGATCGGGATGTCCTCGCCGGCGCGGTGCAGGCGTTCCTGGCCAACCCTGCGATCGGCGCCCTTGGATACGCCGACGACCTCTAGACCCTGCACACCGGCCTCTGCCAGCCCGGCGAGTGCGGCTTCGACCTGGCCGGCACCGCCGTCGATGAGCAGCAGATCGGGCCGGGGCCGCTCGCCGGCGGCGATGCGCAGCCCATGCCGGCGCAGCGCCTGATGCAGGGCACCGTAATCGTCGCCCGCCGTGACGCCCTCGATGTTGTAGCGCCGGTATTCACGCTTGCGCGGCCCGTCCGCGGCAAACACGATGCAGGAGGCGACCGTGCCTTCCCCGGCCGTATGGCTGACGTCAAAGCACTCGACGCGCTCGGGAGCCGCGCCCAGGTACAAGACGCGCGCGAGCACCTGTAGTCCGGCCAGCGCCGCCTCGGCCTGCGCGTGGCGCATGCGCAAGGCGTTGCGGGCGTTGTCCTGCGCCTGCTCGACCCATCTGAGCCCCAGGCCATGGTGCGGCACGCGCAACTGCAACGCGCGCGTGCGCCCGCCCAGTGCCTCGATCAGCGCTTCGCGGTCGGGCAACTCCATATTAATGAGCACCTCGGGCGGCAGGCTCTCGCGACTGTAGTAGAGCATCAGGAAAGCCGCGAGTGTCTCGCCCGGCTCGCTGAGCGCGCTGGCCGGAAAGAAGCTCGCGATGCCAAGGTTCTGGCCTTCGCGCACCGGCAGCACGCAGATCGCATACTGTCCTGGCTCCCCCGCGAGCGCGATTACATCGGTATCCGTGGGCCGGCGCGCCTGCGCGATCTGCTGCGCACGGATCTCCTGCAACTCGCGCAATTGATCGCGCAGCCGCGCCGCCTGCTCGAACTGCAGGTCGCCGGCTGCCTCATCCATGCGCCGCTGCAGGTCGGCGACGACCTCAACGTCGCGTCCCTCGAGCACCCCGATCGCCCCCTCGACATCGCGCAGGTAATCCTCGCGACTGATCAGGCCGACGCAGGGCGCCGAGCAGCGCCCGATCTGATATTGCAGGCATGGCCGGGTGCGATTGGCGAAGAACGAATCGCGGCAGTTGCGGATGCGGAACACCTTTTGCAGATGCTGCAGCACTTCCCTGACGGCGTAAGCGCTCGCAAAGGGCCCGAACTGGCGCGCCCCGCGCTGACGCGGTCCGCGATAGAACTGCAGCCGCGGAAACTCGTGATTGGCCTGATACAGGATGTAGGGAAAGGACTTGTCGTCGCGCAGGATGATGTTGTAGCGCGGGCGCTGGGCCTTGATCAGATTGCTTTCGAGCAATAGCGCCTCGGTCTCGGTGTTGACCACGGTGACCTCGATGCGCGCGATCCGGGCCACGAGCGCCGCGAGCTTGGGCGAGAGCGTGCCGCGAAAATAACTGCCGACCCGATCGCGCAGCCGCGCCGCCTTGCCGACATAGAGCAGCTCATCGGCCGCATCGTACATGCGATAGACGCCCGGCCGCTGCGGCAACGAGGCTACAAAGCCCTTGGCATCGAATTCGCGTTCACTCATGGCGGCCACCGCGGCCGAAGAATCAGCGTGCGCTCGCTGCCCTTTAGGACTGCCGCACGCTGCGATCGGCGATCAGCAGTGCCAGCTCGAGTGCCTGCTCGTAGTTCAGTCGCGGGTCGACCTGCGAGCGATACGCGCGCTGCAGGTCCGAATCGGTCAGGCCGCGCGCGCCGCCCGTGCATTCCGTGACATCCTCGCCGGTCAGCTCGATATGCACCCCGCCGAGGTACGAGCCGTGTTCGGCGTGGATGCGAAACGCCAGATCGAGCTCCCCGAGGATGTTCTCGAAGCGCCGTGTCTTCAGGCCGCCCGTGCTGGTCTCGGTGTTGCCGTGCATCGGGTCACAGCACCAGAGCACCGATTGGCCCGTGCGCCGTACCGCCTCGATCGCGCGCGGCAGCGACTTCTCGATCTCGCGCACGCCATAGCGGTGAATCAGCGTGAGGCGCCCGGGCTGATTCTGCGGATTGAGCACAGCCACGAGCTGCTGCAGCCACTGCTCGCTCATGGCCGCGCCGATCTTAACCCCGATCGGATTGGAGATGCCGCGGAAGTACTCGACATGTGCGGCATCGATCTGCGCCGTGCGCATGCCGATCCATGGCATATGCGTCGAGAGGTTGTACCAGCGATTCTGGCGCGCAATGAAGCGTGTCTGGGCCTGCTCGTACAGCAGGTGCAGGCCCTCGTGGCTGGCGTAGAAGTCCACGCGCGTGGCCTCGTGCACGCGCTTGCCGCTGAGGGATTCGAAGAAATCCAGCGCATCACCGATGGAGCGCGCGGTGCGCTCATAGGCCTCGCGCAGCGGCGCGTGACGCATGAAGCCGAGCTCCCAGTATTCCGGGTGATGCAGATCGGCGAAGCCACCATCGACCAGTGCGCGCACGAAATTCAGTGTGAGGGCGGCGCGCTCGTAACCGCGTAGCAACAGCTGCGGGTCGGCGCGGCGTGCCTCGGCGCTGAATTCGGGCCGATTGACCAGATCGCCACGATAGGCCGGCAAGGTGAGCCCCTCGCGCGTCTCGGTATCGGCCGAGCGCGGCTTGGCGTACTGGCCGGCCATGCGCCCCACGCGCACCACCGGGCGTTTCATGCCCGATAGCAATACCAGGCTCATCTGCAACAGGACTTTGAGCTGCTTGGCGATACGATCGGACTCGCAGTCCTCAAAGCTCTCGGCGCAGTCGCCCCCCTGCAGCAGGAAGCCTTCCCCGCGCTGCACGGCTGCAAGGCGCTCGCGCAAGGTCTCGATCTCCCAGGAGACCACGATCGGAGGCAGGCGCGCGAGATCGGCCAGCACCCGGCTCAGGGCGGCGGGATCCTCGTAGAGCGGCTGCTGCGTGGCCTGGCGCGACTGCCAGCTCGCCGGATGCCAGGAATTGCTATCGGTAGAGCGCATAAGTTCAATGCTAGCACGCGGCGCGATGCGGTCCTTAGTGGATGTCCTTAAGTGAGTGTCGTTAGCGGGATGCCTCGTTTGCTTTGGCGGCACGCCAGAGCTCATCCCACTGCGCGCTCGAGAGCTCATCGAGGATAAGGCCGCGCTCACTGGCCTGTCGCTCCATCGACTCGAAGCGCTGCTCGAACTTCAAGGTCGCCGCTCGCAGCGCCTCTTCGGCATCGAGCTCCAGATGGCGCGCCCAGTTGGCGATGGTAAAGAGCAGATCCCCGAGCTCCTCGCTCACCCGCGCACGCTGCCCGTCGCCCAGCGCCTGATCCAGCTCCGCGAGCTCCTCATCGATCTTGGCGCGCACCTGCTCGGGCCGCTCCCAATCAAATCCGACCCGTCGCGCGCGCCGCCCGAGCTTCGCCGCGCGCGC
>JBEKWD010000228.1:0-4961 GCA_049513435.1 Steroidobacteraceae bacterium
GACGCCTTTGAGTTTCTGTCACTGGTGCGAGCCAAGACGCAGCTCATGCACATCGATGAGAGCTTCCTGGGCCGCGCCGTCAATGAGGGTTTCTCTGGCGGGGAGAAGAAACGCAACGAGATCCTGCAGATGCTCGTGCTCGAGCCGAAGCTCGCGCTGCTCGATGAGACAGACTCAGGACTGGATATCGACGCCATGAAGATCGTCGCCAACGGCATCAATTCCCTGCGCACCGCCGATCGCTCCATCGTGCTGGTGACACACTATCAGCGGCTGCTCGAGTACGTGGTACCGGACTTCGTGCACGTGCTCGCGGGCGGCCGCATCCTGCGCAGTGGCGATCGCAGCCTCGCGCTCGAGCTCGAACGGCGCGGCTACGATTGGCTCAGCGAGCCGGCCGCGGCCTGAAGTACCCGCGATGAATGTGGCCGCCAGCATGCAACGCTCCGAGATACTCGATCGCGTCCTGCACGATTACCGCGGCGTCGCCGACAGTCTGCCCGGAGGCGGCAGCGCGCACAGCGCGCGCGAGCGCGCGGCCGGCCAGCTCGCCGACCTCGGCTGGCCCTCGGCGCGCGATGAGTACTGGCGCTACGCGAATTTGCGTGCATTCGAGCGCAGCGTCTATCGGCCCGCAACCGTGTCGAGCGCGCAGTCAGCCGCGACGCTGAGTGCTCTGCAGCGCCAGGGCGCGCTGCCAGCGCCAATTGAAGGCTTCGAGCGCCTGATCTATCTCGACGGCGTATTGGTCGCCGGTGCGCGCAGCGCGGCGCAGTCCGATACGCAGGCCAATGGTTGGGATTGGGACTGGCCCGCGGAGCTGCGCCTGGGCCTGTTGTGCGACATGTTCGCCCGCGACGCTGCACGACTGTACGTGCACGGCACAGCAGCCATCGAGGTGCTGTTTCTGACCAGCCCCGCTGCGGCCGGCGCCGCGGTCTATCCGCGCCTGCAACTGCAGCTTGCTGCGGGCAGCCACATGCAGCTGATCGAGCGTCATCTGGGTGACCCAGAGGCCCCGACCCTCGTGGCCTGCAATGTCACGATCGATATGGGTCGCGGCGCGAATCTGCGCCACTATCGGCTGCAGCAGTGCGGCCGCCAGATCGCCTTCACCGATACGCTGTGGGCACGTCTGGCCGAGCAGGCGATATACAACGTGCGCGGCATGACTTTCGGTGCCGGCACGGCACGCACCAGCGCGCGCGTGCAATTGGCGGGACGCGGCGCGGGCGTCGACTGGCAGGCGATCGCCGCCGGCCGGGGCGAGCAGGTACATGACACCGCGCTCAAGGTCGAGCATGGCGCACCGGATACTCGCACCGATGAGACATTTCGCGGCATCGCCGATGAGCGTGCGCGCCTGGCCTTCAGTGGCCGCATCCAGATCAGCGCGGACGCGACGGGCTCGCAGGCGCACCAGTCATTGAAGGGCCTGATCGAGGGCAAGGGTGCCGAGATCGATTTGCGCCCGCAGCTGGAAATCAACACGCATGAGGTGCGCGCCGTACACGGTGCGACCACGGGCCGGCTCGACGAGAACCTGCTGTTCTACCTGCTCTCGCGCGGGCTCGAGCGCCAGGAGGCGCGCACACTGCTCAAGTGGGCATTCCTGGGCGATGTACTGCGCAGCATCGATGTGCCGGATCTGCGCGCCGAGGCCGAGCGCCTGGCGGCCGGCCAATTACCGGACGTGCCGGCCCTGGTGGCGCTGCCATGAGCGCGCGCCCCGCGGTCGCGCTCGCACTCTTCGATCCCGTGCGCGTGCGCGCCGAGTTTCCGATCCTCGCGCGCACGATCCACGGCAAACCGCTGGTGTACCTGGACAGCGCCGCCTCCTCGCAGCGCCCCTGGGCGGTGTTGCGCGCCGTCGAGCACTACGAGACCCACTGCCATGCGAATGTGCATCGCGGCGTGCACAGCCTGAGTCAATCGGCAACGCAAGCGTACGAGGGTGCGCGCGAGACGGCGCGGCGATTTCTGAACGCACGCTCCACGCGCGAGATCGTATTCGTGCGCGGCACGACCGAGGCGATCAACCTGGTCGCCAACAGCTGGGGCCGCTCGCAGCTCAAAGCCGGTGATGAGGTGCTCATCACGCAGCTCGAGCATCACTCCAATATCGTGCCCTGGCAGCTGATCTGCGCGGCCACGGGTGCGACGCTGCGGGCTGCGCCGATCACGGCAGCCGGTGAGCTCGATATGGCCGCCTTCGAGCGGCTGCTCACAGCGCGCACGCGTCTGGTCGCGGTCGCACACATATCCAATGCGCTGGGCACCGTGCTGCCGGTGCACGAGATCGTGCGACTGGCGCACGCTCGAGACATCCCGGTATTGCTCGATGGTGCGCAGGCGGTAGCGCACGCGAGCGTCGATGTACGCGCTCTGGATTGCGATTTCTATGCCTTCTCCGGGCACAAGGTCTATGGCCCGACCGGCATCGGCGTGCTCTATGCGCGCGAGTCGCTGCTGGCATCCATGCCGCCCTGGCAGGGTGGCGGGGACATGATTCTCTCGGTGCAGATTGAGAGCTCCACCTACAATGATCTGCCATGGAGATTCGAGGCGGGCACGCCCAATATTTCCGGAGCCGTCGGACTGGGCGCGGCACTCGAGTATGTCGAGTCGCTGGGGCGCGAGGCGATCGCGGCGCACGAGCACGGTCTGCTCGAGCTCGCGACCGCACGCCTTGCGGCTTTGCCGGGATTGCGCCTGGTGGGTACGGCGGCGCAGAAAGCCGCGGTGCTCTCCTTTACGATGCAGGGCGTGCACCCGCACGACATCGGCACCATTCTCGACAGCGAGGGCGTCGCGATCCGCACCGGCCATCACTGTGCGATGCCGCTGATGGAATACTACGGTCTGGCCGCCACGGCGCGCGCGTCCTTTGGCTGCTACAACAATGCGCATGATGTCGAGCGCCTGGTCCAGAGTCTGCAGCGGGTACGCGAGGTATTCGGCTGATGCGAGAGGTGGCGCGCCGATGGATCTGAAGGAGCTGTATCGCGAGGTCATCCTTGACCATAACCGCAGTCCGCGCAATTTCGGCCGCCTCGATCCGGCCGACGGCTCGGCGGCAGGCCACAACCCGCTGTGCGGCGACACGCTCGACATCACGCTGCGCATGCAGGGCGATCGCCTGACCGACCTGCGCTTCGAGGGGCAGGGTTGCGCGATCTCGGTGGCTTCGGCCTCGCTGATGAGCGAGGCAGTCAAGGGTCGGCGACGCGATGAGATCGAACAGATCTTTGGCGATGTACACGCACTGCTGACCGGCCGCGAGAGCCCCGGCGGCCGCGATCTGGGCAAGCTCGCGGCGCTGGCCGGTGTCGCGGAATTTCCGGCGCGCGTCAAGTGCGCGAGCCTGTGCTGGCACACCCTGAATGCCGCGCTCGCGCACCAGCAGGCACCCGTGTCGACGGAGTGAGCTCATGCGCGGTTACGAAAACGAGCCGGTGATCATTCAGCGTGATGTCGAGGCGGTCATGGTGCCCGGCGGGCAGCCCATTACCCTCAAGCTGGGCCTTGCCGGTTATATCACCCAGGCGCTGGGCGGCAGCTTCACACTCTATATCGACGGCAACCTCTACCGCCTATCCGGTGAGCAGGCCGATGCCATTGGCAAGCAGGTCGAGCATGCGCCGCAACTGGCGCCTGACGCGACCGAGGAAGATGTGCGCGATCTGGCCTGGAAGCAGATGCGCGGCTGCTTTGATCCGGAGATCCCGATCAACATCGTCGACCTGGGTCTGGTCTACGAGTGCACGGTCGAGCCTGGCAAGGATCAATCGCGCGACATCAGCGTTACGATGACGCTCACGGCACCCGGCTGCGGCATGGGTGAGGTGCTGGTTCAGGATGTCAAAGAGAAGCTCTCCGCCATTCCCACGGTGGGCAATGTCTCAGTCACGCTGACCTTCGATCCACCGTGGAGTCAGTCCATGATGTCAGAGGCGGCGCGACTGCAAACGGGTATGACCTGGTAGGGCCGCCGCCGGCATGATGCGGCTCGTGCTGTTGCGACATGCGGCGGCCGAAGCGGCGCGGCCTGGCCTGCCCGACATCGACCGGGCTTTGACTCCGAGAGGTCGCGACGAAGCACTCGATGCAGCCCGATGCATCGCCGCGGCGCGCCTGCGCATCGAGTGGCTAGTGGTAAGTCCGGCGCTGCGAGCGCGCCAGACAGCAACGCTGGCAGCTGGCGAGCTCAATATCAGCGAGCCTGCGCATATCGAGTCCGCGCTCTATCCGGGAAAGCCCGACGAACTATTGCAGTCATTGCGCCTGTGCCCGCCCGGCGTCGGCACCGTGCTCATGATCGGGCATAACCCCGGCCTGAGCGAGCTCGCACAGCGCCTGCATCGCGGCCAGCCGCCCATCGAGCTGCGCACCGCCGGGCTGTGCTGTATCGAGTTTGACCGGCGAGCGAGCTGGGCAGGGCTGCGCCCCGAGCTCGCCACGCGCGTCACATTGTTACGCTGAAAGAGCGCAAAAGTGCGCCCCGGGGCAGTGCCGTCTACTCGGCCGAGCAGAAACAGTAGGCGTAGATCGTATGTGGAGCGCTCAGGCGTGCCCAGCGTGCCAGTTCGCGATCGAGCGGTTCGATCCGCTGCACCAGCGCGCTCACACCCATGTGCGCCCAGCCGATGTGCTCGAGCATCTGCTCCTCGAAGGAGCGCAATTGCAACAGCAATTGCTGTGTCCAGCTCAGCTCCGACTCGATGCGCCGCACGCCGTAGGGGCCTCGCAGTCCCGCCCGCCGCGCCGCCTCCTTGAGTGCGTCCTGATAGCCACCGAGCCGATCGATCAGTCCGATGGGCAACGCATCGACGCCGGCCCAGACGCGTCCCTGCGCGATCGCGTCGACCGCATCGCGGCTCTTGCCGCGACCGTTGGCCACGTGGGCGAGAAACTCTTCGTAGCTGTGATCGACCGTCGACTGCACCAGCTTATCGGCACCG
>JBEKWD010000229.1:0-4956 GCA_049513435.1 Steroidobacteraceae bacterium
GGCAAGGGCAAAAAGGAATGCCGTGTTTTCTCTCCAGCATGACTTCCTGCTCGAGCAGAAAATCCTTCAACTCCACATCGGGCGTGAATTTAAAGCCCAACGGAGCGACGATCTTGTCGAAAAAATACTGCAGCGCCTTTTTTCTTGATTCAGTTTCCATTCAGCCCCTCCCTGATCAGTTCAGCGCTTTCGCATAAGCCTCTGGCTGATATCCCACGATGACCTGCTCGCCGATCTTGGCGTAGGGAAAGCCAGTGGCGCCGGCCGCGTCGAGCTCCTTCAAGATCTTTGCCTGCGTCGCCTTATCGGCCAGATCGAAATCGGTGTCGGTAACCGGCACATGGCGATCGGCGAAAAACTCCTTCGCCTTGTGGCACCAGGGGCAGGTTGAGAGGGTATACAAAGTGACTTGTTTCATGCTGTCTCCTTTGCGTCGAGGCTCACGCACAGTTTGCCGGCCTCGATTTTGGTGGGGTATACCGATAGCCCCAGTTCCGGCGCGTCCAGAAATCTGCCTGTCCGTATATCGAAACGCCAGTCATGGCATGGACACACGATCGTGTAGCCATCCAGTGTACCCATAAACAACGGGCACGCCATATGCGCGCAGAGGCCCGAAATCGCGTAGACCGCGCCGCCAACCCGCGCCAGAAGCACATTCACCCCTTGCGGATAGACCGGCAGCGTATGACCTTCTGCCAGCGCGACATCATCCAGTACCTGCACCCAGTGGGGCGAGCTCATACTGGGCCTAAGGCTCGCTCCGCCAGTGCCAGCAGTTGCGGTGTCGTAGCGGCGGACAGATCGGCCCCGATCTCAAGCACGATGCGTTTATACGTTTCGCTGTGATGCGTGCGCAAGTATTCAGAGAGATGCTCGGCCGCATTGCTTTTCCCGGTTCCATGCCCGACCACAACAATTCTGCCGCCAGCAGCGAGCGCATCGCCGATGCGCTCATAAAAGCCAGCGTCCTCCGGGGCCCGCTGGCCCTGCTCGCGAGATTGATCCTTGTGAGTCAGGTGATGCAGGAAGTGATGCGGATCGTAGGGTGTGATATGCCGCTTCGAAGCATCCTCGGGCGCCGAATCGATGCGGTAAATCTTCGCGCCATGATGATCCAGCACCACCATGAGCGTGAGCGGCGGGGATTCGAGACGAGCGGCCGCCTGGGACGGCGCGCCAGCTGACCAGCCCGCACGCTGTAAGAAATGCCGCAGGTCCACCACCTCAGTACTGGTGAGTTCCTTGCCGTGCGGCTTGTGCATCAGATAATGCTGCCCGCCAACCTCGATGCTGAACTTGTTGTTGCTCTTCTCCTCTGCGGTCCCTATTTTCTCGATCAGCGAAATGACATCCATCCACTCGAGATTGTGCGCTGGTGGATGCCGGAACAGGGCGTCGAGCGTTCGCAGGTGCGCCCCGTGCAGAGCCGTGCGCCCAGGCGGAGCGGCGTTTTGCCCGCCGCCACTTTCAGTGGTTTTCATTTTTGCGGTTGCCTTGCGGATGAGCCCCTAGAGCGTGCCACGACGTCTCCGAAAGCTCTATGCCGTAGTGCTTTGCTGCCTTCTGAATGTTCGCAAATGCCAAAGCACGATCGGCGTCGGTGACGTCAATGACCTGATCGAATCGCGCGACGGCGTTGCGCACGTGCCGAGCATCGGTCAGCGGTTCTTTACGCTGCTTCGGAAAAGCGAAGACGGAATCGGGCAAGTCGCTTTGCGTCGTAAGTTGCCCGTGTTTCTCGTGAGGTTCCCAAGTCGCTTTCATTGAGGTCTCCTTGTCGGGGCCCGCTGATGAGGCGTTGACGGTGGTGGCTGAGTGCGTCAGGGCAGTTCCCGGATCCGGACATTGCGGATCGCGAGGGAGCCAGGATGATCTCCCTGTATCCCGATGTAACCCTCTTTGGCCAGACCGTAATGCGGATAGGCCGCAAATTTGGACTGCGCCACCTTGGCGCGCCAGTCCGAACTGCCTAGCTCGTAGACGACGACGCGCGTACCGTTCAACCAGTGCTCGACGTGCGAACCATTGACGATGATGCGGGTCGTGTTCCACTCACCAAACGGCTTGACGATCCCTGCCGGCACAGCATAGAGCTCATAGGCGGACGCGGCCGCGGTGACGCGCTTTGCGCCGTCTGGCGCGTTGGCGTCGTCGAGTAGCTGGTACTCCGGGGCGCTCCAGTAAATGTGATTGTATTCGTGAGTGCCACGGTAGAAGACGCCGCTGTTGCCGGCCCTACCGATCTTCCACTCCAGCTGCAGCTCAACGTTTCCATAGAGCTTCTGGCTGATGAGGTCGTCTACCGGGCCGTCCTTCGATAGCACTCCATTCGCTATCGTCCAGCCTTTGG
The DNA here is from genome assembly GCA_049513435.1 of Steroidobacteraceae bacterium. Lineage (GTDB taxonomy): Bacteria > Pseudomonadota > Gammaproteobacteria > Steroidobacterales > Steroidobacteraceae > FEN-1191. The sequence goes on from JBEKWD010000229.1 coordinate 2,354, forward strand.
GCAGTTGCCCCGGCGAAGACCACCCCTGCCACACCGGCTCCTCACCCGACGGCGTTTGGGCCTGCGCTGCGCTGATCACCAACGTCAGGGCTGCGGCCGCGATACCGAGCAGTGTTGAATGTAAGTACGAGCTCCTGGTTTTTCTGTTCACGGCAACTCCGACGGCCAAGTTAGGTTAGTCACTGGTCGAGGCCTAATTTTCTGATCAACTCCGGTGGCGGTCCTTCGAAACTGGCTAGCGCCACGTTGCCGATGTACCCGAGGTCCTTCCGCCCTACCGGCGTCGAATAGAACCCAGCCGCGGTCAGGACGAGGAAGCGCGCGAAGAACCGAGCCGCCTCGCGATCCGCAAGCGCGGCGCGATCGTAATCGCAGATCCGATCGCAGATGCGAGCTCGGTTTGCCTCTTCGAGGTCGGCAAAGCTCTGTTTAAAGTCGCGCCGCGCCTCAGCGTCGATCCACTCGAGACCTTGTCGAACAAGTGGTCGATCTCGTAGCTGCTCAGGGTAAGGCGCACTGACCCACTCGTCGATGAACGCGACCACGCCGACTTCGGAGGCGCTCGGTGATGCGTGATCCGCGGGAATGAGCGTATCGCACAGTACCGTCGCGGTTCGCTTTTCGGCTTCGCTGAGGAGCAACGGCCAGAGTTGGCCCGATTGATACGGTGCCATCAGCGGCGGGTCGACGCCATAGCCCGGCGTCGGCACCGCACTTACAGTCGTGGAGCCGGTAGCAGTCCTCATCAGGGCTGGCACCGATGCACTCGCCGCCAGCATCCACTGGAGAGTTGTGCGGCGATCCACTACAGCTCTCTCCGGCGCAGGCGTTGCAGAATGTGATCGGCGGTGCGCCAAGCCAGTGCCATGATCGTGAGGGTCGGATTCTTGTCGGCGTTGGAGACAAACACAGCGCCGTCGGAGACAAAGAGATTGCTGACGTCCCACGTCTGGCCCCAGGAATTGGTCACTGAGGTCTTCGGGTCGCTGCCCATGCGCGCACCGCCGACCTCGTGAATGATCGAGCCCCCGGGGGAAATAGCCGCCTCGCCGCGCGTCTCGACCTTGCCGAGCACGCGACCGCCCATAGCCTGGATGATGGCGGCAAAGGTGTTCTGCATGTGCACCGCTTGGCGACGTTCATGCTCGGACCACGCCCAGTGGAAACGCAGCACCGGGATGCCCCACTTGTCCCGAACCGTCGGATCGATCTCGCAATAGGATTTCTCATTTGGGATCATCTCGCCCCGACCTGCAAAATGCACGAACGAGCCGTAGTAGCGTCGAGCCTCCTGCTTGAATCGCTGCCCGTAGCTGCCCGCGGAAACTGCACCGAGATCGACCGCGGTGTCCACGTCCGGCATTCGTCTGCCGCCGCCAAACTCGATGTGATAACCGCGCGCAAAACCGAGGCCGCCCGCGAGCTGCTCCTTATAGAGCCACCATGGAACGTACATGTGGCCGCCGGAGGCACCATCCTCATTGATCGGGGGCAGACTCTCGAGCAGCGGCACCTGACCGCTCACACTGCTGCCGACGGTATCCATGAGATATCTGCCCACCGTGCCGCTGGAGTTCGCGAGTCCATTGGGAAACTGTGGGCTCTTCGAGTTCAGCAATAGGCGAGCCGTCTCGCAGGCGCTTGCCGCCAGCACGACCACGCGCGCATTCGCCCGGCGCTGCTGGCCCGTCTTCCGATCGACGAACAGCACTCCGGTTGCTCGCCCGTTCGGCGCCAGCGTGATCTCGTGCACCATGGCATCGGTGACGATGTCCAGCTTGCCGGTACGCAGCGCGGGCGGCAGATGGACCGTGGGAGATTGATAGTTCGCGCGAATCGCACATCCGCGGCCGCAGGGTGTGGCCCAGATGCACGCTGCACGTTGCTTCATGTCCTCGCTGAGGATGCGCTGCGCCGTCTCATCTCCAGGGTGTAGCAACCGGGGCGAGCGCGCAACATCGAGCGATTGCGTGAGGACCGCGCGATGGCCGGCGATGACCGGTATGCCCAACGTGGCCGCACGCTTGGCGACCAGGAGGTCGCTGATCAGCGGCTTGGGTGGTGGCAAAAGGCACCCCGGCGGCGAATCAGGTGTATTTTCTAAATGCTCATTGGAACCGTACACCCCCACGAGGCGTTCGACCTTGTCGTAGTACGGCGCCACGTCTTCGTAAGCAATGGGCCAGTCGACGCCAAGGCCGTCGCGGCTTCGGGGCTTGAAGTCGTATGGACCATCGCGCAGCGAGATGCGTCCCCAGTGGTTTGTGCGTCCTCCGAGCATTCTGGCGCGCCACCAGTCAAAACGCCCCGTGTCCTCCTGCGAGGTCTGCACATAGGGCTCGCCCGGGACGGTCCAACCCCCACCCGCCGTGGCGTCGTAGAAGCCGAACGGCTTATCCGGCGTGCTCACTCCCCCAAGCGGCGCCATGTCAGGGGTCTGAAACATTGGAGTCTCACGCAGCGGATCGTATCGGCGTCCTGCCTCGAGCATCAGCACGCTGGCTCCCGCCATGCTCAGCGTATAGGCCGACTGGCCGCCTCCGGCACCGGAGCCGACCACAATCACATCGTAGGTGCGGGATAATGAGTCGGACGAAATGAAG
>JBEKWD010000230.1:0-4921 GCA_049513435.1 Steroidobacteraceae bacterium
CACATTAAAGCCTCGATTTCAATAACGAAGGATGTTTGCTGCGTCTTTGATAACACCGCTCGCCACGAAGCGTGGTCAAATGCACGGCAACTCTGCGCTCTCCTGCGTCGCTAAGGACAGATCAGGGCCACGCTCCCGCGTGGCCAATTTGCGCGCCAAAGGTACCACTTTGAATGCTATCGAAAGTACGTTCGATCTGAACGCAATTTCGGCGGTCAAATAAAATCCGCGGGCACGCGACGCTACTCATGAAGCAGCTCGCGGCGGATCGCACAGAGCTGCGCGCGCCAGCGCACAGACGTGAACAGATGATCCGACTAGCTTTGAAACGTTAGGTATTCGTTGGCGGCCCTTATGGGACATGCCCGCGGTTGCAACTGCACACAGCGCTTGGACGGGTAATTTTGGCCTTTGCGCAGGCTGTTTGCACAACAGGTTCGAAAAATTAGGAGAACTTTGTGAAATCAGCCTACGTCGCTTCATTAACGTGCGGCGCATTGCTCTTTGCATGCGCCGCTGCCTACTCAGCCGATCCCTACTCAACCGATGCCAGCAAAGACGATATGCAACGTGCACCCGCGGTGCATGCGGATTTCAAAACCGTCGATACGCAGCGGCACGGGTATCTGACTTCCGAAGATGTCAAGAACGACGATTATGTGAGCAAGAACTTTGCCAAATGCAATTTGACGCACGATGGTCATATGACTCGTGAGGAATACGCTAACTGCCACGAGTAAGCTCGATGCAAGTCAGCGCCGCCCGTGTGCACTCCACGGGTGGCGTAGTCGCAAAGGTTGATCGAGGCGGCTAAGAAACGGTTCATCCCCAAAGGCTGCTTCGGATATCGTCGACGCGGCGATCCTGGAGGCCGTCCATGAAGGGAAGCTATGGCTGACCTTCGGGTCCCGCGAGCCTCTGGCAAGAGGAGCTCCCGTGGGTGTTCTAACTGCGCAAGCGGCGCTGCGCGCCGCGCCGCCAGGCGTATCGTTATCGGCAACTGCCGTTAGGAGTCCGTACGCCAGCAGACATACCTGGCGAGAGGGATCGTGAGACCCTCATTAGGGTCGCGCGATTCGAGCCTATTGCCGGGCCCATCCACAGGATGGCGCCGCATTCAGATGGACAGAATCCCTACGCTAATCATTCCCCAAGTTCGAACGAAGGAGTGTCCAGATGAACGCGGTATTTGCACAAAACACAGCAGCATGGTCCGCGACTCATGCCATCACCGCAGATGACAAAACCGCGATGGCGGCCCTGCGAGCGATGGTTGAACCGCTCAAGGGGAAGCTTCAGGGGACGGCGGCCCGCCCACAGTTTGACGCAGTCATGGAGCATGTTCCTCTGCCTAAGGACGTGAGCTTTGAGACAGATACCGTGGGAGGGATCTCGGGATGGTGGTGCCGACCCAGACAGGCCAAATCAGAACACGTAATTCTTCACCTGCACGGGGGCTGGTTCAACTGGGGCTCGGCAAAGGCCTATCGAAATCTCGTCGGTCACATCGCCGTGCGCACCGGCGCGGTTGCCTTTATTCCGGACTACCGGCTCGCCCCGGAACATGTATTCCCGGCGGCCGTAAGAGACGTGGAATCCTGCTACGACGGACTGATCGAGCGAGGTTTCGCGCGAATCGCCGTCGTTGGAGATTCAGCTGGTGGTACATTGGCGTTGGTCTTGTCACGTCTTGCCACGGAGCGAAGACCTGCCAAAGGTGTCATTCCGGTAGGTGCGGTGGCATTTTCTCCCGTGACCGACCTGACACTTTCCGGACAAACGTGGAAGACCCGCGCGGTCGCTGACCCGTACTTCATCGAATCTCAGGCACGTGAACTTGTCCGCTCCTACCTGAATGGCGCCGATCCGACGGACCCGCAGGCTTCCCCACTCTTCGGTGAACTCATCGGTCTTCCGCCTATCCGCGTGCACGTTGGCGATGACGAAGTATTGCTTGATGACACTTTGCGCTATGTCGCGCGCGCCGTGGATGCGAGGGTGAATGCCAGGAGCGATGTCTGGCAAGGCATGCCGCACGGCTTTGTAGCGGGCGTGGGCACACTGGGGGCCGCGGACCAAGCGCTGAGTGCGGTCGGGGCTTTCTTGGCCGAGCGACTGGATGCGGCTCCTGGCTGACATGTCTGGAGTCGCTAGGCTGTGGCGGGAGTTTCCGTCGCCTCATGACTCGCGCGCATAAAAGCCCGAGTGTGCACGGGGAGTACGCGTCTACGAAAATCGTCGGCAATACTGTTTCCGATGAAAAAGATCAGGAATGTCAGGGGCGCACGGATCCTACTCCGGCGCGAATCTCAGGGCCGCTCGTGAATCCTAGCGGCTCGACAATCTAGGAAAGTCGCGCCGGATCCGTGCCCGCGTGATGTCGCGAAGCTCCGAAGGGACATCCGTATCGTCAATGCGTGTCATCAGTGTTTCCAGGCTCGTCATGGAGTGTTTGGCCAACTCTTTATTGAATTCCAGATCTTTGGGTCTTCCGGCCACATACTTGGAAATCGCCAGATCGTTCACCTCAAGGCACAAGCCAACGACTCCGTCTGTATTTGGGTTGGAGACAGCAACGAGCCGGTCGCGCCAGCCTCGAGGCAGAATTGCGGTGCGCTCGTCCACGCCCTGCGCGTAGTAGCCATATTCTTGGTGAAAGCGTGAGCCTTCACCAATGGCACCATCGATCAGGGTTGACTGCTCAGGACGATTCAATGGAAAGACGTCGGCCTCTGCCGACACGAGCAGGGATTGCGGGGCATCGGGAAACTGCCCGAGGATTGCCTGACTTCCAATGACGACGATTTCCGAATCCTCGCCGATCTTTCCGGCCGCACGTATCAGATGCTCAAGATCGGAACGCTTCATAAATGCGCGCACGCTCGGCATCGGTGAGCACGCCGGCGAAGGGCGTGGACTGCCGCAGGCGAGCTGCGTTTTCGCTCGGCTCGGTAATCAGCGCCGCAATCTCGGGCCAGGGCCGCTGCAGTAAAACGCGCCACTCACGCCACCAGGGTGGCGCCTTGTCGGGCCATTGCGCGCGCCAGCGCACCATATTTTGGCGGGGGATATCTAGTAGAGAGGGTTCGCGCTCAATTTTGTGAGCCATCGCTGCGTGCATCGCGAGGCTGCGTGCCTCCGCCAAACGATGCGAGGAGTATGCGGCTCCGGCGACCTGCTCGGGCACCCAGCGGGTAATCTCGCGATAGCCAGCGGCCTTGCGGCGTTTGCGCATACGTCGCATGCGCTCCGCCGCGCTCAGTGGCGCGAGCTTTTTGGGGCGGCCGCGGCTCTTTGGCTCAGGGGACTTTGGAGGAGGCATATAAATAATGTAACTCGTTACGATAAATAGAGCAAAAGCGCCCAGCGATGACACGTGGTGGGAACCAGAAATCTGTGATGCCTCAGAATGCGCTGCGGATCATATTTCTATTAATAATCAAGATATTACTTCGCATAAGAGTTTTATGTTAAACGAGGCTGTGGCTAGTAATTTCGGACCCGCTGATGCGCAGTTGGTGCGATTCACCGCCACGCCGGCCCATCAACGGCACCATGGGTCCACTGAAAGAAAGCGCGTCTGAATCGGAATTTCAAGGCGTCCCTGTGACTGTAATCGACACCCAATACGTCAGTGATCAGCAGCTCTGCCTGTTTCAAGCTACCGCAACGGGGGCCATCCAAATCGCGAGTGACCTCGATTGGAAATACCGGGGTCCTGTCGTTGGTGACTGCGAATGACAGCATGATCTCTCCGAAATAACGTGCTTAGCACCGTCAACGACCTTGATGTTACCGTTAGTCGGGCGATGGTCTTAAGACGACTACGCTGCAATTGCTCAGGTCCGCGGAAGCTACGGAGACACCATACCTTAGTAGTTATCCAAACTTCAGCTTCGATTGATTGCCATCATCTATGAGCACTGGCCAAACCGAGTGCGACCCGTCCATAGTCATCGATTCTAAATATGCCCCGCAACGCCGCTGTCCGGTGCGAAACGACTTGTTGGGACTATCTCGATGACTGTTCGCGACATTAGTGACCGCGTCTGCGCGTTACCAGATCTCCTGTCCTTCGATCCGCAATCCCTTTCATTCGAATGTCACGGATTGAGAATGCGGACCTACCGCCGTCATCGGCAACCCAGCGGCGCATGTAACGCTTCCAGAGCAAATTGAACTCGCCGTTAGTCATTGGATTTCCATCTTCTAGCCTGATTATGTGAGCGGATTGAATGTCCCCATAAATGGGATTCGTTCGGACACATCTGTTCATCACGTAGCCCAGCTCTCGAGTCGCCGGCACGCGCGCCGGAATCGTGCTGCGGATCCGCCTCAGTGAAATCCCCAATCGTTGCACGTCCTTGCCCTGCAGAGCCAACACCGACGCCACATTGAATCTAGTGAGGTAAACCAGATCCATGACCATCTGAAGCACCTCGGATAGCGAGCCGTAAAAGCTTAGATAGTCGTCGTCGGAGACATGGCGATCCACAATCATTAGGGTACGACCTTCCACCACGACGCAAATGACTCCCCTGAGTCATGCCGAAGGACTTCGGAAAAATCCGTGACCAACGTTCGCGCAATACGTTTAGTGCGGACATGCCCTGTTTCTCGATCAATATTCTCGCATCGAAGACCCGCCGAACTGAGACATATTTCGCCAACGGCCAGAAACGCATCCAACAGTATGACTAACAAAAGCATGCTCTCGCGAACAGCCGATGGCATCCTGATCCGAACAATCGTATTCCCTTCCGACGCCCCCAGATATCTTGGATGCGTCTTGGGTGACACGTGGGCGAGATTGCTAAGTCGATTGTAGATTCGCCCGGCGCCAGGAAACACGTGCTTAAGATCCGTCACCGATCCCGTTGCGCTCGTTGATTCAATTTCATCCGGCGTCAACATATTCCTG
>JBEKWD010000231.1:0-4904 GCA_049513435.1 Steroidobacteraceae bacterium
GGTATGCCCGTATTGGCCGACTGCGTGGTAGCCACCAGCGCGCTCTTGAGATCCACCCCATTAGTGTCGAGATACTGGTAATGATTGTTGTTGGAAGGCGAGTACGGAGGTGCGCCGGATGTATTGCCGACATACAGGATGTCGCCCGACAGCACGGTGTTGAACGGCACGTTGTCGCGGATCATGCCGATCACGGTTGCAATATAGTCGTTGAGCGGCACGAACGCCGACTGCGCGCGATTGGTCGCGGGCGCGATGAAATTGCGCAGCGTCACGTTGTAGAAGCCGCTGTTGTTCATCGCCAACTGGGCCGCGGCCTGTGGACTGCCATTGCTGATCAGCGTTGCCATCTGCGTGAGCACGGCATCGCTGGGCGGCACGCCGGCCAGTCGATTGTGCATACGCACGGCCTGCTCATTGGGGCCGGCGAACAGTGGCAGCGTCGGCTGCAGGCCGAGCAATGCCGCGAGCAGCGCAGGCGCCGCTCGGCGCGCAGCGCGACTGCGCCGCGCCGCTGTTCTGATGACTGGTCCCATCCTTGCTCCCTAGTGCAAAATGGATTTGCACAGCAGGTGGAACTATAGGCACGAGAACAGCAGCGCCGTAATGTCTCAAAGGACAGACAACGGCAATGATTAGGTATACACGGTATCGTGACGTGCGAATTCTGCGACCGGCATCACGTCGCGCTGACACGCCAACGTCTGAACTGTTCAATACGCGTCAACGGAGCATCGTTCGTTAATGAGACTTCATACCAGCCTGCTGGGCGTTGCGCTGGCGGCGGCTGTTGCCGCCTGCAGCAGTCATGGCAATCTCGATATCGGCAGTGGTCAATCCAATAGCGGGCAGAACATCGATTTTGCGATCGCTTACATCAAGCGCACGATACCCACGGACCCGACCGCGCTGGCAGCACTGCGTGCCAAAGATGATGTGACGCTGCCGCGCGCATACTGGACCAAGGCCGACGTCTATCTGCGCAGCAGCGCGAGCCCTGCGGGCACGGAACAGAATCTGACCACAAGCGTGACCGGCAACGACTTCTGGGACGCCAAGGATCTCGACGTCGCCCCGGATGGCAGCGCCCTGGTATTCGCGATGCGCGGGCCCATCAGCGCCAATCAAAAGGACTTCGCCCCGCCGACCTGGCACATCTGGGAATACACCATCGCCAGCGGCGCGCTCACTCAGATCACGGGCACGGTCGATGACACGCAGCCCAACGCCAATGACGTGGGTCCGCACTTCCTCGCCGATGGTCGCATCGTGTTCGCCTCGACACGCCAGGTCGGATCGCGGGAAGTGCTGATCGATGAAAGCAGCACCGGCGAGAACGTGCAGCCGTTTGAAGCACAGACCGAGTCGGACAACACTTCCGATTTCGTGCTGCATGTCATGAATGCCGACGGCACCGGCATTCACCAGATCTCATACAACCCGAGCCACGACATTGATCCCTCGCTGCTCGGCAACGGACGCATCATGTGGAGCCGATGGGACAACACGCCGGGCCGCACGGGCGGCAGCGCCATTCATCTGTATAGCTCCAATCCCGACGGTACCGACGTGCAGTTGCTCTACGGTGCCCAGAGCCACGACACCAGCAGCAGCAATCCCGGCGGTGTCGGCACCTGCCCGCAGGGGGAGGAGTGCACGGTGCAATTCGTCAGCACGCGGCAGCTGCAGAATGGCAACGTGCTGGCGGTTCTGCGGCCGATCACCGGCGCGGATTTCGGCGGCAATCTGCAGATCATCAACGTCGGAGATTACGTCGAGGACAATCAGAGCGTACCGGATCTGGGCTATCCGACCACGACATTCGCGCAGCAGCCGACCACTTCGAACGATGTGCTCACGCAGACCGTCAACGGCATGCCGGTGCCCTCGCCCGGTGGGCGTTTCAACTCGGCCTATCCACTTTGGGACGGCACTAACCGCATACTGGTGAGCTGGAACCAGTGCCGGCTGCAGAATGCCAGCGGCACGCTCATGGATTGCAGTAGCGCTAACCTCGCCAACGCGAACTCGGCCACTCCAACCCTGACGCTGGCCCCGCCGCTCTATAGCGCGTGGTTGCTCAGTCCCAGCGCCGGCACGCTCATGCCCGTCATGACTCCGGTGGAAGGCGAGATGATCAGCGATATCGTCTCGCTGCAACCACGCACCATTCCGTGCACGCTGAATCTGAGCTGTCCGGGCGATATCAGCGTGCCCAGCGGTTTTGATCCCTCGTACGGGATCATTGATATCCGCAGCGTCTACGATCGAGATGGCCTGGCCGTGGACGATGGGCAGAGTGCGACCTTGACAGGAAGCGCGAGCCTCGGGGCGGTGGCGACGGCCAGTGCCAATGCGCGGCCGGCGCGCTTCCTGCGTATCGAGAAGCAAGTGGCATTCGGCGACCCACAGCTCGGCGACGGCTTTCCGAAGTTTGATCAGAACATCGCGCTCTCGGGATCCGTCGGCTATATGCGCCAGCTGCTCGGCTATGTGCCGATCGAGCCCGACGGCTCGGTGCGCGTCATGGTACCGGCGAATGTGCCCTTCCAGATCACGGTGCTGGACGCTAACGCCCAGGCGCTGCCGAGCTTCCCGCGCCATAGCGCCTGGCTCACCGTCAGGCCCAGCGAGGTGCTGAGCTGCAATGGTTGCCACACACCACAGGGTACGCAAGTGTTTGCGAACTTCGCCGGCGTTATCGGCCAGACCGCGCAGGTCAGCGGCCGTTCGCATGGGCGCGCGGATCTGTTCACCGCACTCAATGGTGGTCAGGGCGTCACCTACAACGCCAGCGGCAATGGCAGCGTCGCGACTCTGGTGCTGTGCACCGGCGATACGATGGCCGAGGAGCTCGTGGGCACGGACTGCAACGCCAATCCGTACAACGCCGCCCCGATCAGTGAAAATGTCGTCTTCAACGATGCCTGGGGCGACGGCAACACCAATCCAACCGGGCCCAACGCGCCGATCTCATATATCTATAGCGCCCTGACGACGACGTTGCCGATCGTGTCGGCCTGCCAAAGCGTCTGGTCAGGCTTCTGTCTGAGCATCATCAATTACCCGACGATCATCGATCCGCTCTGGAGCGTCGTGCGCGGCAGCACCGCCGTCAATCCTCTGGGCGCGAACACCTGCACCAACTGCCACACTTCCACACGCACGAGCATCGTGGGCGGCGTTACGGTGCCGGTCCCGCCCGATGGCAACCTGCAGCTCGATGCCGATCCGGCGCAAAGTGCGACGGCGCAGTTGCGCGCCTATACTCAGCTCGTAGACACTCACGATGTACTGTCGGTCAACAGCACCAACCAGTTGGTAGACTCGGGCACGAGCGTGCCAGGCTCGATTATTCCCGGTACCGCCAGTGGCTCGTGCTTTTTCCAGACGGTCACCGGCGCGAAGATGGGCTGCAGCGTAACGGGGACGGTGAACCATGCTGGGTTCATGACCGCAGCGGAGCTGCGCTTGTTATCAGAGTGGGTGGATATTGGAGCGCAGTATTACAACAACCCTTTCGACGCGCCGTTGGCCAACTAAGGTAGCTCCTCTGATCGCCGCCGTGCTGCTGTCGCTGCTGGCTGCAGCGAGAGCCGATGCGCGCGAATATCTGCAGTTGTTCGTCGTGCAGCCCTATCTCGAGTTGCATACTGGGCCGGGGCGCGGCTATCCGGTCACGCAGGTCGTGACGCGCGGCGAGGCTGTAGACGTGCTGATGCGCCGCACCGAGTGGTTCAAAGTGCGCACCGAGCACGGCATCGAAGGCTGGGCCTCCGGGCGCGACCTGCAGCGCACGACGCTTGCCAACGGCGCGCCATTCCAGGTCAATCTGGGTGATCGCGACGGCTTTACTTCCCATCGCTGGGAGACCGGCGCATCGGCCGGCGCCTACGCTGGCGCGACGCTGATCTCGGCCTACCAGGCGCTGTCGCTGACGGACCATCTGAAGATCGAGCTGTCGGGCTCACAGTTTCTGGGGAACCTGTCCAATGGCTACCTGATCGATATCGGCTTCAGTCACGTGTTCATGCCCGAATGGCGGCTCTCGCCGTTCGTGACGCTGGGCGGTGGCTATGAACGGGTGGAGCCGAAAGTGACGCTCGCGCAGCCACTGAGTACGGACAATCAAAGCGCGTACTTCGGCGTGGGCGCGCGCTATTACCTGGCTCGGCGCCTGTTCCTGCGCTTCGAATTGCGCGGCCACGAGGTGTTTACGAACCAAAACAGCAACGAGGTCAAGAACGAATGGATACTCGGATTTGCATTCTTCTACTGAGCTCGGTTGCGCTCGGCTGCGGCGGATGCGCCATATTCCAGCGGCAGGCCGCTCAGCCTGCCCCAACCCAGCAGCCGAGCTCAAGCACGGCGTCGCCGGATAGCGACAATTCGAGCACGCCGCCGACGATCATCGAGCCGCAGGTCGAGCGCCGTGAAATAAAAGTACCCACAATTCATCCGAGTAACGTCGAACTCGGCGCCTACTACGGCGAGATCTCCATCCAGGATTTCGGCGCACAGCCGGTCGCCGGGCTGCGCCTGGACTATCACATCAGCGAGGATTTCTTCGGCGAGATAACTTATGGCCGCGCCAAGGCCGGCCTCACCAGCTTCGAGACTCTGAGCAATGTGCAGCTGCTTTCCGATGCTGAGAGACGCTTCACGTATTACAACCTGTCGCTGGGCTACAACTTGCTGCCTGGCGAGGTCTTCATCGGTCGCAATCTCGCCATGACCAGCGCCTTTTATGTGATAGGCGGCGTTGGCAGCGTCGATTTTGCCGGTGATCAGAATTTTACGGTGAATTTCGGTGCTGGCTTTCGTGTACTGCCAACCGACTGGCTGGCGGTGCACATCGACGTGCAGGACCTGGTGTTCAGATCCGACGTCACAGGCGTGGAAGA
>JBEKWD010000232.1:0-9336 GCA_049513435.1 Steroidobacteraceae bacterium
TCACTGAAGGCATTCTCGAGCGAGAGCATCGGCACGCCGTGCTGCACTTCAGCGAAACCCTCAGCGACCTCGCCGCTGACGCGCTGCGTGGGTGATTGCGCGCTCTGCAGTTGCGGATACTGCTGCTCGAGGGCGCGCAGCTCACGCATGAGCCGATCGTATTCGGCATCCGGGACCGCCGGATCATCCCGTACGTAGTAGCGATAATCGTATTGGTCGATCAGCTCACGCAGCTCGGCGACACGCCGGCGCGCCGCCGCCTCGTTCACGCGGCGGGCTCCCCATTCAACCGCTGCATGGACTCGCGCAGATTCTCGAGTCGCTCCGCGTTGAGCTCATGGCCGTCCTCATCCTGCAATTGCGCCTGCAGGCGCTCGGACAGATCGCGCGCGGTGTGCAGCAGGTGATCCAGCGCTGCGGCCGGCGGCAGCGGCCCGGGCAATACGGTAAACAGGCTGATACCCGTGAGGCGCTGAAAATCCAGGTTAGCCGGATCCAATATGCCCGGCTTGTTCAGACTTGCGACGCTCAGCAAGGAGCGTCCGTCGAGTCCGGGCTGGTGATAGATCCCAAAGCGGCCGTGCACGAAGCCGCTGGCAGTGATCGCCAGGCGCACCGCGCGTCCGGAGAGGCGCTGCTGTGGCCCCGAGACGATGCGCAGCGAGACGATGTGACGCACGCCATCGGGCGGCCAGTCGATGATCAACGGCGCGTTTGCCGCTGCCGACATCGGGGCCGCTGCTGCCTCGGACTCGCTCGCCTGCGCCCCGGCAGCGCTCGGCTCGAGCGGGGCGGCCTCGGTGCTGGACGGAGCGATCGCGGCGGCCGCTTCCTCGGCGCCGTCCCGGAAGTCGAATACGGGCAATGCGTCGACCGCCGCGCTGGTGGATTCCTCGTCGCTGAGCTCGGCCGGCGGCAGATCGATCTGCACCGGTGGCATCAGGCGGCGGCGGCCATCGCCAGCGGCTCGCACGGGTGCGGCAGCGCCGTGCGCCTCTAGGGGTGCGAGCGCGGGCTCGCTGCGCTTGTGCTCGGGCGCAGACTCCTCGCCTGGCGACTGGCGCTGGCGGCGCAATTCCCAGATCGTCAGAGCGCCCAGAAACACCAGACCGGCCAACAACAGAATCCAGCGCAGCGCCGCCATGTGATTACTGCAAGTCCGCGTCTAGCGCATTTAGATCGCCGCGAGTCGCACGGCTTCTTCGATATCGACTGCGACCAGCCGGGAAACGCCCGGCTCGTTCATGGTTACGCCGATGAGCTGCGAGGCGAGCTCCATGGTGATCTTGTTGTGGGTGATGAATATGAACTGCACGCGATTGGACATCTCGCGCACGATATCGCAGAAGCGCGCCACGTTGTGCTCATCGAGCGGTGCATCGACCTCATCGAGCAGGCAGAACGGTGCCGGGTTCAGATCGAATATCGAGAACACCAGCGCGACCGCGGTCAGCGCCTTCTCGCCTCCCGAGAGCTGCGCGATCGTGCTGTTGCGCTTGCCCGGCGGCCGCGCCATGACCGCAACGCCCGCGGCGAGCGGGTCATCGCCGACGAGCTCCAGATAGGCGTGACCGCCGCCGAACAGACGCGGAAATTTGTCCTGCAAGCCGGCGTTGATACGATTGAAGGTGTCGTCGAAACGCGCGCGCGTCTCCCGATCCATCTTGCGCATGGCCTGATCGAGGGTGTCCAGTGCGTCCGTGACATCGGTGAATTGACGATCCAGATAGGTCTTGCGCTCGTTCTGCGCGGCGAGCTCATCGATCGCGGTCAGATTGACCTGGCCGAGTTGTTCGATGTCCAGGCGCAGCTGCTCGAGCCGCTGCTCCCAGACTTGCGCCTGCGCGTCCGCGTCGAGATTCGAGAGCACGGCGCTGAGCTCACAACGCGTAGTCGCGAACTGCTCGAGCAGAGCCTCGCGTCGCACGCTCGAGGCCTGGGCCGCGAGCCGCGCCTGTTCCATGGCCTCGCGCGCCGCGGCGACGCTTTGCAGCGCGCTCAGCCGCCGCTGCTCCAGCGCCTGCAACTCGCCCTCGTTGTCCTCGAGCGCGCGGCGTGCATCGGCGAGCTCGCGCTCGACCTGCACGCGCCTCGAGAGCTGATCCTGCAGGCGTGACTCGGCCTCGGCGATGGGCGCATCGCCTTCGGCGAGCGTTGCCTCCAGGGCAGCGTGCTGCGCGGCGAGCCCCTCGCGCTGCTCGAGCATGCGCTGCAATGCCGCTGCCATCGACGCGCGGCCAGCGCGGCGGCTCTCCAGCAGCACCAGCGTGTCGCGCAATTCGAGCTGCGCGGCCTGCGAGCGCTCGCGTGCGCTCGCAGCCTGCTCGCGCCGCTGCTCGCGCTCGGTATCGAGCACCGCGCGCTCGACCTGTAGGCGCTCAAGTTGCGCGAGCGCCGCAGCATGGGTCTCGCGCGCGCGTTGCAGGCTGCGCTGGGAATCGGCGAGCTGCACGGCAAGCTCGGACCACTCGGTCTCGATGCGTGCGCGGCGCAGCGCGCCTTCCTCAAGGCGCGCCTTGAGTGCCTCGAGCTGGCCGCGCACCTCGGTCTGCTGTCGATGCGCGCTCTGCAGCTGAGCCTGCGTCGCCTCGCGCTGCCGCTCGCTATCGGCGATGCGAGCGCGCAGTGCGCTGATTTCCTGCTCGATGAGCTGCACGCGTCCATCGGCCGCCGCGCTCGCCTCGCGCAGTAGCTTCAGGCGCTGTTCGCGCTCGAGCACACCCGCGCGCCCGTCCCCACCGCGATTCACGCGCAGCCACTGGCGCCCGACCCACTCGCCGGTCGGCGTTATCAATGATTCCCCGGGCGCGAGCGCGCTTCGCGCTCGCAGCGCCGCGGCCAGCGTGCCGGCGGTACGCACCTGCGATAGCCATGCGAGCGTGGCGGGCGGACCACGCACGTACGAGGCCAGCGTGCCGGGCGCGCCGCCTTGCGAGGCGGAAGCTGCCTCGAAGAAGCCCACAGTGCCGCCCTCGAGCCCCGCCAGCGCGGGGGCGAGCTGCTCGAGTGCCTCGACCTGCACGGCCTCCAGGTACTCCCCGAGCACCGTCTCCACCGCGCGCTCCCAGCCCGCATCCACGGCGAGCAGCTGCGCGAGGCGCGGTGCACTGTGCGCGGCGGGCAAGCTGGCAAGCCACGCCCCGGCGCTCGGGTTCTTCTCGCACAGCGCCGCCTTTTGTAAGGCATCGAGCGCCATGAGCTCGGCGCGGGACTGTTCGCGCTCAGCGCGTAAGCGCTCGAGGCGCTCATCGCTGGATTGCTGTTCGCCACGCAGGCGCTGCAGTTGCGCGAGCACCTGGTCGAGCTCGAGCGTGCGCGCTTCGGCCTGAGCGTGCGCCTGCGCGTCGAGCTCGCTGCGTGAGGCCAAAGTCGCATCGTCCTGCACTGAGAGTAGCTCCGCGTTCTCGCCACGCAAGCGCTCGGCTTGCGCCTGCAGACGCTTACTCTGGGTCTCGAGCTGCTCGATGCGGGCCGCCTCGACCTCGGCGCTTTGCGCAGCGGCGCCAAAATCACGATTGTGGCTCTCCCAGCGCTCATGCCAGGCCGTGAGCTGCGAGTCCGCCGCGCTCAGCGCCGCGGCGGCCGACGCCTCGCTGTGCGTGCGTTCCGCAGCCAACGGCTCCAGAGCAGTCAGCTCCGCGCGCAGGGTCTCGAGCTGCTCCTGGTCGCTCACGATCTGCCCGGCGAGCGCGCCGAGGCTGGCGTCGACCTTGGTCAGATCGCTGCGCGCGCTCTCGCGCCGTTCCCGACCGTAGCGGATGCTCTCTTGCGCGCGAGTCACCTCGGCGCCCAGCTCGTAATAGCGACCTTGAACGGTTGCGAGCGCCTCACCGAGCTCGTCGTGCGACGTGCGCTGGCGCTCGACCCCAGCCTCGGCGGAGCGCTGATCGGCGAGCGCCTGCTGCATGGCGAGCTCACAGCCGCGCACTGCTCCGTCCTGCACCTGCGCGCCGCTGTCGAGCTCGCGCAGCTTCAGCCCCAGTAATTCAGCGCTCAGCGTGCGCTCCTGCGTCTTGCAGTCCTGGTAGCGGCGCGCGACTCTGGCCTGGCGCTGCAAATGCCGGATCTGACTGTCCACCTCGTCGCGCAGATCCTGCAGCCGCGCGAGGTTCTCACGCGCCTCGGCCATGCGCGTCTCGGTCTCGCGACGTCGCTCCTTGTAGAGCGATATGCCCGCAGCCTCCTCGATAAAGGCACGCATGTCGTCGTGGCGTGCCTCGACCACGCGCGAGATCATGTCCTGCTCGATGATGGCGTAGCTGCGCGTGCCCAGGCCCGTACCCAGGAACAGGTGCGTGATGTCCTTGCGCCGGCAGCGCCCGCCGTTGATGAAATAGGCCGAGCTGCCATCGCGCGAAACCGCCCGCTTGAGCGATATCTCGCTGTAGCTGGCGTAGGCGCCGCCGATCTTGCCATCGCTATTATCGAACACCAGCTCAACGGAGGCGGCACCGACGGGTTTGCGCGCCGAGGAGCCATTGAAAATCACGTCCGCCATGGAGTCCCCGCGCAGGTGGCGGGCCGAGAGCTCGCCCATGACCCAGCGCACGGCGTCGATGATGTTGGACTTGCCGCAACCATTGGGTCCCACGACGCCGGTCAGGTTGCCCGGCAACTGCACCGTGGTGTACGTGGCTCTAGTGTAGATTATCCGCACGCCGCTTTCGATGCGGTTTGAGCTGCAGCGTGCCGCCATGCCGAGTCAACCATCCGAGCACATCGAGACCTTCGCCAATCCGGCGCCCGAGCACGACTACACGATCCACATGCATATGCCGGAATTCACCTGCCTGTGTCCGCGCACTGGCCAGCCTGACTTCGCCACACTCGAGCTCGAGTATGTGCCGGATCGACTGTGTGTCGAGCTCAAGTCGCTCAAGCTCTACGTCTGGTCGTTTCGCAACCGCCCGGCGTTTCACGAAGCCGTCGCCAACGAGATCATCGATCATCTGGCGCGGGCCGTGGCGCCGCGTTTCATGCGACTGAACGCGCACTTCAACGTGCGCGGCGGCATTGGTACGCGGATCAGCGTCGAGCGCCGCGCCGCGCACTGGCAGGGGAAGATTCCCGCCCCTTTCGGTCCTGCCGCTTAGGCCCCCGAGGGCCCGCGGCGAGATTATTTTCGATGCCCTGTACAGCCTACTTTGCATCGGTATAATCGCGCGTTCTCAAAGTGACCCGCGACCGAGAGTCAGGAGGAGGCGATGGCCGGCAAGAAGCCCGGAACCAGGCACATCAAATCGAAGAAGGCCGCAGCACCCAAAGCCCGGGCGCGCCGGCCTCAGCTACGCCGAAGCGCAGCGGCGAGCAGCAAGAGCCTCGCGGTAGCGCCGGCCAGGCCGGCTGCCAGAGCCGCGATCAAAGCGTCCCCCGCCCCCGCCAGAGCTGAGAGCCAGAGTGCGCGACGCAGCGCGCCGCCCTCCGAACCGCCGCTGAGCCGTGGGCCGCCCCCTGGCGCCGCCGCCAGCGTGCAGGCGATCCCGGCGACGCACCGTTTGCATACGACAGCGCCCGCAGCCGTCGATGCGGACGACGGCGAGGCCGAGAGCCTTCTGGCCGGCCCGCGCAACGTCAAGCCCTACGTCGCCAAGCGCGGCGAGCAGTACATGGGCAAGCAGCAGCTGGAGCACTTCCGTCAGATTCTGCTGAGTTGGAAGCGCGACCTCATGGTCGAGGTCGATCGCACGGTCTCGCACATGAAGGACGAGGCCGCCAATTTCCCTGATCCCAATGACCGCGCGACCCAGGAGGAGGAATTCAGCCTGGAACTGCGCACGCGCGATCGCGAGCGCAAGCTCATCCGTAAGATCGAGGAGGCGCTCAAGCGCATCGAGGATGGCACTTACGGGCACTGCCTCGAGACCGGCGAGGAGATCGGCATCAAGCGGCTTGAGGCGCGCCCCGTCGCGACCCTGACGATCGAGGCGCAGGAGCGCCGCGAGCGCCGCGAGCGCCAGTACGGTGACCGGGACGACCGCTACCGCTGAACTAATCCGGGGCAGACAAAGCGCCCGCTTGTAGGACGCTGCCCGCATCCGCCTGAGCGAAAAGTAAGGCTTAGACGAGAAACTCGCCCGTTTTAGGCGCCTGCGGGCGTCGATCTCGAGGATTTCGGCAGGCGGGTGCGCTTATACTATAAAGGACACGTCCGCTGCGTGACTTCGGGCCGTGCGCCTGCGCCACCAAAGGGCTGCGGTATGAGCGATATTCGCATCATCAAGAAGTACCCGAACCGGCGCCTCTACGATACGGTGGAGAGCCGCTATATCACCCTGCAGGATGTGCGCCGCTTAGTGCTCGAAGGGGTCGCGTTCGGCGTCATCGACAAGCGCAGCCAGCAGGACATCACGCGCCCGGTGCTGCTGCAGGTGATCGCCGAGCAGGAGCAGCAACAGAACACTGTGCTCAGCCAGGACTTTCTGGCGCAGTTGATCCGCAGTCACAACGCCGGCCTGGAGGGCATGCTCTCGAGCTATCTGGAGCAGAGCCTGCGACTGTTCCTGAGCGAGAAGCCACCGGCCGGGGATCCGGCGGCGGCGGCAAGCCAATTAGCCCACCAGAATTACCAGCGCTGGCACAGCGCGCAGGAAGAGATCTATCGCACGCTGATTCGCGCGGCGAACAGCTCGCCGCCGGCTTAAGCGACCCTTCAGGCCGCGTCCACGCTGCGCATCGAGAGGCGGATGCGGCCCTGCCGGTCGACCTCAAGCACCTTGACGCGAATCTGATCGCCTTCCTTGAGCTTGTCCGAGACTCGTTCGACGCGCTCGTCGGAGATCTGCGAGATGTGCACCAGGCCGTCGCGCCCGGGCAATATGGTCACGAACGCGCCGAAGTCCATGAGTTTCGCGACGCGCCCCTCATAGATACGTCCGACCTCCACGTCCGCCGTGATCAACTCGATGCGCCGCTGTGCCTCGCGCCCGGCCGTGCCGAGCACCGAGGCGATCTTGACCGTGCCATCGTTCTCGATATCGATGGTGGTGCCGGTCTCCTCGGTGATCTGGCGGATGACTGCGCCGCCTTTGCCGATCACGTCGCGGATTTTCTCCGGATCGATCTTCAAGGTGATGATTGAAGGGGCCCACTCCGACATCTGCGCGCGCGGCTCGCGGATCACGAGCGCCATCTGCTCGAGGATGTGCAGGCGCGCTTCGCGCGCCTGCGCGAGCGCAACGCGCATGATCTCGGCGTTGATGCCCTCGACTTTGATGTCCATCTGCAACGCGGTGACGCCGTCGTGGGTACCGGCCACCTTGAAGTCCATGTCCCCCAGATGATCCTCATCGCCGAGGATATCGGTCAGCACCTGAAAGCTCTTGCCCTCGAGTACCAGGCCCATGGCCACACCGGCCACCGGCGCCTTGATCGGCACGCCCGCATCCATGAGCGCGAGGCTCGTGCCGCACACGCTCGCCATCGAGCTCGAGCCGTTGGACTCCAGGATCTCCGAGACCACGCGGATGACATAAGGGAAAGTGACCATGTCGGGCATCACGGCATGCACGCCGCGGCGCGCCAGATTGCCGTGGCCGATCTCACGGCGCTTGGGCGAGCCCATCATGCCGGTCTCGCCCACCGAGAACGGCGGAAAATTATAATGCAGCATGAACGGCTCGCGCCGTTCGCCCTCGAGCGCATCGATGATCTGGGCGTCGCGTGTCGTGCCCAGTGTGGTCGTGACCAGCGCCTGGGTCTCTCCGCGGGTAAACAGTGCCGAGCCATGCGTGCGCGGCAACAGGCCGACCCTGACGCTGATGGGACGAACTGTGCGCATATCGCGCCCGTCGATGCGCGGGGCGCCGGCCAGAATGCGCTCGCGCACGATGCGGCTCTCGAGCTTGAAGAGTTCCGCGACCACCGCATCGGCGTTGCCGATGGGTTTCTCCCCCGTGCTCAATGCCGCTACGAGCTCCTGCTTGATCTCGCTCAGGCGCGTCTGGCGCTGCTGCTTCTCGGTAATACGATAGGCCTCGGCCAACGACTTCTCGGCGCGTGCGGCCACAGCCTCAGCCAGCGCCGCGTGGGCTGCCGCGGGCTGCCAACCCCAGCGCGGCTTGCCGGCCTGTGCGACCAGCTCATTGATATTGCGGATCGCGATCTGCATCTGCTCGTGGCCGAATACCACGGCGCCGAGCATGACATCCTCGGACAGCCCCTGAGCTTCCGACTCCACCATCAGCACCGCGCGCTCGGTGCCGGCCACGACCAGCTCGAGCTGCGATTGCGCCTGCTCGGCGCGCGTCGGATTGAGCAGATACTTGCCCTCGCGGTAGCCGACCCGCGCGGCACCGATGGGTCCATTGAACGGCAGGCCCGCAATCGCGAGCGAGGCCGAGGCGCCCAGCAGCGCCGGAATATCGGCATCGATATCCGGGTCGAGGGAGACGACCGTGGCAACGACCTGCACCTCATTGCTGAAGCCGTCGGGAAACAACGGTCTGATGGGTCGATCGATCAGCCGCGAGGTCAGCGTTTCGCGCTCGGTGGGTCGGCCTTCGCGCTTGAAGAAGCCGCCCGGTATGCGCCCGGCCGCGTAGGTCTTCTCGATGTAATTGACGGTCAGCGGAAAGAAATCACGGCCTGGCACGGCGCTCTTCTGCGCCACTGCCGTGACCAGCACCACCGTTTGCCCCATGGATACGAGCACCGCACCGTCGGCCTGGCGCGCGAGCTCCCCCGTCTCCAGGGTGATGCTATGGGGACCATAAGAAAAAGTCTTCTTGAAGGCAGTCACGCTTCAATCCTCGAAAATGTTCTGTGGCAGGCGCGCGGGGGCGCCGGTGGTGATGCGGGTCGGCGCGCTCGGCGATTTCAGCGGCGCAGCCCCAGCCGCTCGACCACTTCTTGATATTTGGCCGCTCGGGTTGATTTCAGATAATCCAGCAGCTTGCGGCGTTGATTGACCAGCTTGACGAGGCCGCGGCGCGAGGAATGATCGCGTTTATGCGTACCGAAATGCTCGCCCAGGCTGTTGATGCGCTCCGTGAGCAGCGCGATCTGCACTTCGGGCGAACCGGTGTCATTGGTATCGCGCCGATACTGCGCGAGCACCGCGCTTTTCTGTTCCGTCGACAAAGCCATTCTGTGCAAAACCCCTTCAGCTCTCGCGCTCGCAATGATCGGCGATTTGCCGGTCTATCCGAGGGCCGCGCATTCTAACCGCAGACCCCTTGTGCCTCAAGCCGAACAGGCAGTTACACGCTCAGCGGGGAGCTGAACAGCCGCCGCACCCGTAACTGGCCCGCGCCATCGCTGCTACCCAGACCCAGAAAACGACCCTCGACGTCATACAGGCGCCAAACTGCCGCCGTCAAATGCGGCAGCGCAATCGCG
>JBEKWD010000233.1:0-6481 GCA_049513435.1 Steroidobacteraceae bacterium
CCAGCATGGCGATCACGATTGCCGCAGCCATGATCATGATCTGGTCGGGTCGCGCCAGCCCGACCGCCGTGAACACCGAATCGAGCGAGAACAGGACGTCGATCGCCGCGATCTGCCATACCAGCGCGATGAACCCACGGCCAATGCCCCGGGGCTGCAGCGCGCTGGGCGCCTCGAGCGCGTGTCGCAGCTCCGTGGCGCTTTTGATCAGCAAGGCGACGCCACCGACTCCAAGGATGAGCTCGCGCGGTGAGATTCCACGGCCCGCAATGCTGAACCAGGCTGTGCGCAGGCCCGTGAGCCAGACGATCGAATACAGCAGCGCGAGCCGCATGAGCAGCGCCAGCGACAGCCCGAGGTTGCGCGCATTGCGTCGAATTGCCAGCGGCGCGGCGGCCACCAGTATCGACAGCACGATCAGGTTATCGATGCCGAGCACGACCTCGAGCAGGCAGAGCGTCGCGAGCGCCAGCCAGCTGTCGGGTCGACTCAGCAGTGCGAGCATCGGCGCCGCAGCGCCTTCAAGGCATGTTGTCGACCGGCCGCTTCTGGGCCGAGGGCAGCAAGTGCTCGGCCTTGAGGCCGCAGTCGAGCGCGACCGCGCTCGAGATGTAGATCGATGAATAGGTGCCGGCGAGGATGCCGATGATCAGCGCTTCGGAGAATCCCCTGAGCACCGGACCGCCGAGCGCATACAGCGCCACCACGACGATCAACGTGACGACTTTGGTCATGATCGTGCGCGAGAGGGTCTGGTTGATCGACTGATCGAGCACCAGGACAGGATCGAGCCGGCGGCTGGCGTGAAAGCGCTCACGAATGCGATCGAACACCACGACCGTATCGTTCAGCGAATAGCCGATCACCGCCAGCATGGCCGCGACCACGGTCAGATCGAATGTCGTACGCGTGAGCGAGAAGACGCCCAGCACCAGAATCGGATCGTGCATGACCGCCAGGATGGCGCCGAGGGATAGACGCCAGGTATGAAAGCGCAGCGCGATATAGCCGAATATCAGCAACAGCGTCGCGAGCAAGCCCTGCACGGCACTGCGCTGCAGCTCGCCGCCGACCTGCGGGCCGATCACCTCGACCTGGCGGATCTGCGCGCCCGGGTCCACGCCGTGCAGGATCTGCTCGTGCCGCTCACGCACGGCCGCGGTGCTCTGCGTGGTCGGCGGCAGGCGGATGGCGAGATCGCGCGAGGTGCCGAAGATCGTGACCTGCGGATCCGCGTAGCCCGCGCGGATCAGCGCGCTGCTGACGGCATCGCGATTGGCGACCGCGGGAAAACTCGCCTGCACGGTGACGCCGCCGGTGAAATCCACACCCAGATCCAGGCCGCGCGTGAACAGTGAGGCCAGAGAGATCAGGATCAGAACGCCCGAGAGTGCGTACCACAACTTGCGTGTGGACATGAACGGGAAGTTCGTCGCGCGATGAAAGAATTCCACGTCAATATCCTTTCGGGCGCTAGCCGATGGCGAGCTGCGCGACTTTGCGTCGGCCGCCGTAGATCAGCGAGATCAGCGCGCGGCTGCCCATCAGCGAGGTGAACATCGAGGTGGCGATGCCGAGCGTCAGCACGATCGCAAAACCGCGTATCGGGCCGGTGCCGATCACCCACAGTGCGAGTCCGGCGATCAGCGCCGTGACATTCGAATCGGCGATTGCCGAGAAGGCCTTGTCGAAGCCCGCGCGGATCGCGGCCTGCGGAGATACGCCGTTGCGCAGCTCCTCGCGAATGCGCTCGTAGATCAGCACGTTGGCGTCCACGGCCATGCCCACCGTCAGAATGATGCCGGCGATGCCAGGCAGCGAGAGCGAGGCGCGCAGCATCGACAGTAGCGCGGTCAGCAGAATCACATTCGCGAGCAGTACGGCATCGGCCACCAGGCCGAAGGCGTGGTAGTACAAGGCCATGAACACGAACACCGCCAGCATGCCGATCACGAGTGCGCGCACGCCCTTGTCGATGTTCTCCTGGCCCAGGCTCGGTCCGATCGCGCGCTCCTCGACCACATCCACCGGCGCTGCCAGCGAGCCTGAGCGCAGCAGCAGCGACAGATCGCGCGCCTCAGCCGCCGTGAGCCCCGTGACCTCGAACTGCGGCCCGAACACGCCGCGAATCGTGGCCACATTGATCACCGTCTCGTTGTTCGTCTCGCGCTCGACCTTCTGGCCATTGAGCTCCACCTGCCGCCGGCTCTTCTCGATATAGACCACCGCCAGCGGCTTACCGACGTTCAGGCGCGTCGTGCGCTGCATCGAATCGGCGCCGCGGGCATCGAGCTTGATCGAGACCGCGGGGCCTTCGTTGCTGGTCGTGGAGGTCGCCTGCGTGAGCTCATCGCCCGTGACCACAACCTCGCGCTTGAGCAGAATCGGCGAGCTGTCCTTGCGATGGTAGAGCTTGGCGCCGAGCGGCACGCGCCCGCTCTGCTCGGCCTGCAGCGGATTGTCCTGCGTATCGACCAGCCGGAACTCGAGCGTCGCGACCTTGCCAAGCATGTCCTTGACCTCAGCCGAATTCTGCACGCCGGGCAGCTGCACGTTGATGCGATCCAATCCCTGGCGCTGCACGATCGGCTCGGAGACGCCGAGTTCATTCACGCGGTTCATCAGCGTGGTGCGATTCTGCTCGAGCGCGTAGTCCTCGCGCGCTTTGATCTGTGTCGGACTGAGCACCATGTCGATCTCGGGACCGCTCGGCCCGGTGCGGGCCTGGAAGTCAAGGCTGTTATCGACCCTTTTGAGCACGGCTATCAGCGCGCTGCTGTCGCTCTGTGGCGGTAGCGTGACGCGTAGCCCGTTCGCGTTGCCGCCTGCGCCCGAGTTGATCGAGGTGATTTCGGTGAACGGTAGCTTGGCCTCGGTCAGGGCGCGGCGAAAGCTTTGCTCGTAGGTCTCGAGCAACTGACTGACCGCGCCATTGACGTCGACCTGGTAGAGCAGGTACAGGCCACCGCGCAGATCCAGCCCCAGCGGCATCGGCTTGAGGCCGAGCCTGCGCATCCAGGCCGGCGCGCGCGAGGCGGTCGACAGCGCCGCGCGATCGACATCGGCGAGCGTGGCATCCACGGTGTCGCGCGCCTTGAGCTGCGCGGCCACATCGTTGAATACGAGAATGAGTCGGCCGTTATCGATGTAATCGCGCGTAATCGGAATCTGCTGCTTGCGCAGCAGATCCTCGATCGACTGGCGCGCGAAATCGTCCATGGGCGCGCCAGCCTTGCGCTCCACCTGCAATGCAGGGTCCTCGCCAAAGACGTTTGGCAGTGCGAACAGCAGCGCGGTGAGCACTACGAGCGCCACCAGCACATATTTCCAGCGGGGAAACTCCAGCATGCGGTCGATTCCAGCGCGCGCAGCGCGGCGCGCTCAGGCGCTCTTGAACGTGCCCTTGGGCATGAGCTGCGAGATCTGCGCTTTCTGTACTTTGATGCGCACGCCTTCGGCGATCTCCAGGGTCAGGAAGATGTCGCCAACCTCAACGATGCGGCCGAGTATGCCGCCATTGGTGACCACCTCGTCGCCCGCGGCCAGTCGCGAGAGCATCGCCTGCTGGTCCTTCATGCGTTTCTGCTGCGGGCGGATCATCAGCAGATAAAACACCGCGACAAACACCACCAGGATCACGATCTGCCCGAAGCCGCTGCCGCTCATCGCGCCGCCGGCGCTCTGCGCCTGCGCGTCGCTGATCAATAGACCTAAATTCATGTTCCGCTCATCCCTGCACTCATGCGTACCCCGCAACCCCGCGAAGGCGGCGCATTATGCCACAGGCACCGCCAGACGCCGGGGCGTTGCCAAAATCCGCTGTGCCAGTGCCGCAAATTGACCCTGCGCGATGGCCTCACGAATCGAGCGCATGAGCTCGAGATAAAAGTGCAGGTTATGCACGGTGGCCAGACGTACGCCGAGGATCTCCTTGCAATGGTCCAGATGATGCAGGTAGGCGCGCGAATACTGGCGGCAGGCCGCGCAATCACAGGCCGGATCGATCGGACCGGTGGCGCGCTGGTGCACCGCGTTACGAATATTGATGATGCCCTGCGATGTGAACAGGTGCCCGTTGCGGGCATGGCGTGTGGGCATCACGCAGTCAAACATGTCGATGCCACACGCCACCGCCTCGATAATGTCGTGCGGGTAGCCCACACCCATCAAATAGCGCGGGCGATCGGCCGGCAGATGCGGCCCAAGTGCCTCGAGCACGCGCACTCGCTCGGCTTGCGGCTCCCCGACCGCCAGTCCGCCGACCGCATAGCCCGGAAATTCGCGCTGCGAGAGCGCCTCGAGGGACTCAAGGCGCAGCTCCTCGTACATGCCGCCCTGAACGATTGCGAACAGTTGCCCCGGGGCCGCGCCGTCGCGGTAATAGTGATCGTAGCTGCGCAGCGCCCAGCGCATCGAGCGCTGCATCGATTCGCGCGCCTGCGAGAGCGAGACGGGATAGGCCGTGCACTCATCGAACGCCATCGCAATATCCGAGCGCAGCGCGCGCTGCACGTCCATGGCATCCTCGGGTCGCAGGTACAGCGGCGCGCCATCGACCGGTGAGCGCAGCCTCACCCCGTCCTCATCGATCTGGCGCAACGGCGCGAGACTGAAGAGCTGAAAGCCGCCCGAGTCGGTCAGGATCGGCCGCGGCCAACCCATGAAGCCGTGCAGGCCATCGCGGTGCAGAGCGATGATCTCGGCACCCGGGCGCAGCATCAGATGGAACGTGTTGGCGAGCACGATGCGCGCGCCGAGGGACTCGAGCTCTTCGGGCGCCATCGCCTTGACCGTGCCATAGGTGCCCACCGGCATGAACACGGGAGTCTCGACGCTGCCGTGTGCGAGGCGCAGGCGGCCCAGACGTGCCGCGCCATCCCGGGCGAGCACTTCGAAGTGCGGCAGATGAAAGTTGGTCAGCAAAACATCGGTCACGTGGAAGGCAAATCCCGGGTGGATGAACAGCGTCGTCTCTGCGGCTCCGGGCACGGGTATCGAGCTGCCCTGCGCGGCCGACTCGAGCGCGCGCGCCACGGTGGTGCCAACGGCCACGACGCGCCCGCCACGCGCTCGAGTACGCTCGATCGCGCCTACGGTTGCATCGCTGAGGCTATAGCGCTCGGCGTGCAGGCGCTGTCCATCCAACTGCTCGGCGCGCAGGGGCGCGAAAGTGCCCGCGCCGACGTGTAGCGTGAGCCATGCGCGCTCGATGCCCCGCGCCTGCAGCGCCGCGAGCAATGCCTCATCAAAATGCAAACTGGCCGTAGGGGCCGCCACCGCTCCGGGCACACTGGCCCACAAACTTTGGTAGCGCTCCCGATCGCCCTCGTCGGGCGCGCGCCGGATGTAGGGCGGCAGCGGCACCTGACCATAGCGCTCAAAAAAATCCAACGCGTCGGCTGGCAATTCGATCTGCCAATGTTCCCCGTGGCGCGCGATGATCTTCACTGCGCCACCGGCGCTGTGCAAAGCCATGCCGACTGCCACCGCCTTGCTATCGCGCAACTGGGCGACGGCCAGTGGGCCGTCGAGGATGCGCTCCAGAAAAATCTCAACGCGCCCGCCGCTGGGCTTGCGCGCCAGCAGGCGTGCCGGCAGCACACGCGTATCGTTGAGGACCAGCAGGTCCCCGGCGCGCAACAGGGCAGGCAACTCCTCGATGTGCCGGTCCTGCCACTGCGCCGTTTGACCATCCAGTAGTAGCAGACGGCTGGCGGAGCGCCGCGACAGGGGCGACTGCGCGATCAGTTCGGCCGGCAGCGCGTAGTCGAAATCGCTGCGCCGGAGCTCATTCACGCCCCACTCACTGTAATGGCATCCTCGAGCAGCGCCCGCGGCATTGGTGGCCTCGCTCGGAGTCGAACCGAGATGGGCAAGCCCGGTCGATTTTGAGTCGACTGCGTCTACCAGTTCCGCCACGAGGCCCTCAGGATGCACCC
This sequence comes from Steroidobacteraceae bacterium, assembly GCA_049513435.1. Taxonomy (GTDB): domain Bacteria; phylum Pseudomonadota; class Gammaproteobacteria; order Steroidobacterales; family Steroidobacteraceae; genus FEN-1191. Next base: position 5,940 of record JBEKWD010000233.1, read on the forward strand.
GGCACGGATCACAGGCTTTTTACCGCTGCAGAGCTTCCCTGGGTGCGCGTACGATACCTTAAACCACCATGAAATTCTGTTCAGAGTGCGGACAACCGGTGCAGCTGCGCGTACCGGCCGGGGACAACCTGCCACGCGCGGTGTGCACGGTATGCGGCACAATTCATTACGAAAACCCGCGCATCGTGGTCGGCTGCGTGCCGGAATGGCACGGCCGAATACTGCTGTGCCGGCGCGCCATCATGCCGCGGCGCGGCTACTGGACGACGCCCGCCGGCTTCATGGAAAAGGGCGAGAGCTTGCAGGCCGCGGCCGCGCGCGAGACGCTCGAGGAGGCCGAGGCACGCGTCGAGATCGGCTCGCTGCTCTCGATCAGCCATGTCCTGCACGCTGCGCAGGTCCACGTGAGCTTTCGCGCGCGCCTGCTTGACGATCATTACGGCGTTGGCGCCGAGACCCTCGAAGTGGGCCTGTACGAAGAGGCGGCGATCCCCTGGGACCAGATCGCCTTTCCCAGCATCATTTTCGCGCTACGCTGCTTT
>JBEKWD010000234.1:0-4878 GCA_049513435.1 Steroidobacteraceae bacterium
TGGGATACGCCTTGGAGAGTGCTGCTGTCGGCGCAATGGCGGATGATCGGCAAAACGGCGTTCGATAACAATTCCAACCAGCCGAGCCTGCACTTTAACGAGGAAGGCGGCTACGACATCATCAATGCCGAGATTCCGAACTACAGCTATCTGGATCTGACGGCGGTGGTGCATGTCTATCAAGGGCTCGAAGTTCGCGCCGGTGTGAATAACGTGTTTGACAAGGATCCACCGGTCATTCCGTCTGCCGATCCGATTACTCAAAATCTCAATGTCTTCCCGGTCTACGACCTGCTGGGTCGGCAATTGTTCGTCGCATTCAGAGCGAAGTTCTAAAATCGAGCCCGCATTTGACTTGAGCGGCCCCGCGAGGGGCCGCTTTTTTTTGAGTCCCTATCGCTCGCGGCGCACGTGCGTCGCCAGGTTATTCGCCGTGACCAGCATGAAGGACCCGAGCGCGCCGCGGCGTATGGTCACTCGATCGCCCTTCTGCGGGGGCGCCCAGGATTCCAGATCGATCTGTCGCCAGATCTGGCCGTTGTCCAGGATCACGACAAACTCGCCGCTGGGTGTAGTGCGCAGATCCGTTACCGTCGCCGAGATGCTGTCGTTGATCTTGGACTGCTCGGTATTGCCCGCCGCGGCGCGGCGCTGCGCCTCGTTCATGCCGAACTGCGGATCAGGCGGGGGCCGTTGCTGCGGGCTCGTCGGCGCTATGGCGGGCGCCGTCGCGGCAGGCTGTATGGGCCGCGGAAACAGCCGGTCATAGCAGGCCAGGCGTTGCATATCGTCAGCCAGCGCGCGGCAATCATCGGTAGCCGCACTCCACGCCGCTGCCGCGTAGCAGCACAGTAATCCGGCACTTGCGCATTGGATGGCTGAGCGTCGCTGCCGATTCCTCATCGAGAACCAACCCATCACTGCGAGGCACTCATAATAGGCTCATGCTTGCAGGAGTTTGTATCTGAGCGGCGCAGGGCGCACCATGGATCCTTACCAGGCCAGTGTGCGGGGCACGATGTCTGGATCGAGGAAGCCGGCAACCGAGCAGACCTTACGGCTCGCGTTTTTGTTTGCCTGCAGCTTATCGCTCTGCGGATGCGTGGCGAGCCTGCCGGAGGCGCGCCTGCGCGCTGATTCGGGCGAAGCCGAGCCGGTCATCCGTTCATTCGAAGACCGTTTTGATCGGGTCGACCATATCATCGCGCCGGTCATGATCAATGGGCGTGGCCCATTTCGCTTTATGATCGACACGGGCGCCAACCGTACGGTACTGGCTGAGTCGCTCGTGCAGCGGCTGGGCTTGGGTTTTGACGGCGAGAATCCGGTTTCCCTTCAGGGTGTCATCGGCAACATCACGGTGACCACGGCACATATCGACACCCTGAGCTCCGGGGCCATTCATATGGAGAATGCGTTCCTGCCGGTAATGACCGGCCCCGTGCTTCAGGGCCTGGATGGCATCCTCGGCATGGACGGCTTCGAAGGCACGAGGATGTCCGCCAATTTTGCGCGCAGTCAACTCACGATCAGTCAATCACGGGGCCGTCTGGCCGCGCCGAAGTACTCGATTGTACCGGTCAGATTTCTTTCGCATCGATTACTCGTAGCCGATGCGCTGATCGCGGGCGTGCGCGTCAAGGCCGTCATCGACACGGGCGGCTCACGCACGCTCGGCAATCTGGCGCTGTTCGCAGCCTTGAATCTGACCCAAGCCGAGCAGCAGCTCGCGCGCCCAACGCATGTCGTCGATGCGACCGAGGCGCTGCAGCGCGGGCGCAAGCAGCGCGTGCCGTTCGTCCACGTCGGCGGAATCACGATCGCCAACCTCGAAGTGACCTTCGCTGGCTTTCGGGTGTTCGAGACCTGGGGCCTCAATGATCAACCGGCGCTGCTGATTGGCATGGATGTGCTGGGCTCGCTGGCCGAGCTCAACATCGATTACCGGCTCGGTGTGCTCGAAATGCTGCCGCGTCCCTACAAGATGGTGGCTGCGAAGGCACACCCAGTCTTGTGAGATTCGCGTCAGCGTCTCTCACAAAGCTCAGGCGCGGGTTCGTTTCGCTCGCTGCTGTGAGCTGCACCGTCTATGCGCAGGCCGCCGATCCGATCACGGCCGCGCCTAGCGCCGCTCTCGAGCGGCTTAGTATCACGTCACTGCTTGGGGCAGATCGCGGGGGCTGGAGCAGCCAGAGACTGACCGCTGCCTACCTCGCGCGCATCGAGGCGATCGATCGGCACGGTCCGGCATTGCGATCTGTCCTTGAGCTCAATCCCGACGCTGTGCGTAGCGCCCGGCAGTTGGATCGGGAACGCGCCAACGGCCACGTGCGTGGCTCGCTGCATGGGGTGCCGATCCTGCTCAAAGACAATATAGACACGCACGATGCGCTGCACACGACGGCCGGCTCGCTGGCCCTGCTGGATTCGATGCCGCCTCAGGACGCCTTCATCGTGCAGCGCCTGCGAGCAGCCGGCGCGCTGATCCTCGGCAAAACGAATATGAGCGAGTGGGCGAACTATCGCTCCAGGCATTCGAGCTCGGGCTGGAGCGCTCGTGGCGGTCAGACGCGCAATCCCTATGCGCTCGAGCGTAATCCTTGCGGTTCGAGCGCCGGCTCCGCAGTCGCCGTCGCGGCGGATCTGACGCTCGTGGCCGTCGGCACTGAGACCGATGGCAGTATCACCTGTCCGGCGGCCGTCAACGGCATCGTCGGCATCAAGCCGACGCTGGGGCTCGTTTCACGCTCGGGCATCATTCCGATCGCCGCAAGTCAGGACACCGCTGGGCCCATGGCACGCACCGTGGCCGATGCCGCCGCGCTGCTCAATGTGCTGGCCGGCTATGATCCCGAGGATCCGGCGACGCTACCGCTCAGGGATCATCCGCCGCCGGATTTTCGCATGGCGCTGCGGCTCAATGCGCTCCAGGGCGTGCGCGTTGGCGTGCTGCGCGAATACGCGGGCTTTAACGACGATACGGACGCGCGCTTCGAGCAGGCGCTCGGCACATTGCGTGCGTTGGGCGCCGTCATCGTCGATCCCGTGAGCATCGCGACCCGGGGTAAGTTCGACGACGATGAGGCGACGGTTTTGCGCTATGAATTCAAGGACGGTATCAACCGCTATCTGGCGAGCCGACGTGGCGCGGTGCCGCGGGACCTGGCCGCGCTGATCGCCTTCAACGAGACTCACCGCGCGCAGGAAATGCCCTGGTTCGGGCAGGATAAGTTCCTCGATGCCCAGCGCCAGGGTCCGCTCACGGACAGCGCCTACCTCGAAGCCCATGAGCGCGCCAGACGCCTCGCCGGCACCGAAGGCATCGATGCCGCGCTCGGCAAGGATCAGCTGGACGTGCTCGTGGCGCCGACCTTAGGTCCCGCGTGGCTGACCGATTGGATTGATGGCGACCATTCCGTTGGCGGCCATATGGCCTCTGCGCCTGCGGTCGCCGGCTATCCGCACATCACGGTGCCTATGGGCAGCACACATGGTCTGCCGCTGGGTCTGTCGTTCATCGGCACGGCATGGAGCGATGCAGCGTTGATCGGCTATGCCTACGCATATGAGCAGGCCACGCATTTCAGGCGGCCTCCTCCGCTACGATAACAATCAGCGCGGCGTCGACTTGCCGTGCTCGGCGGCCGCCGAACAATTACCGCAGCCCGGGGTCGCCAGTCGCGCACGGTGCTTTGCGGCCCAGCGCACGAGCAAGCCGTGTCTGGCGAGCAGATCGAGCAGCCATTGGCGGCGCTGCATCGGCATGAAACTCCACACTACGTAGGCCGCGGCAACCAGTACCGCCAAGGCGATGATGAGTTGCTGCAGCATGCTTTTAGGCCCCTGCGCCCAGCGCGAGCGCGATACGGTAGGTTACGAACGCAAACGCGTAGGCGATAGCAAACAGATAACCCGTCATGATCAGTGGATAACGCCACGAGTTGGTCTCGCGGCGCACCGTGACCAATGTCGAGAGGCATTGCGGGGCAAATACATACCAGGCCAGCAGCGAGAGCGCAGTCGCGAGACTCCAGCCACTGGCAATCATGGGCCGCAAAGCGCTCTCGACTTCGGTACCGCCCGTGCTTGAGAGTGAATAGACCGTACCGAGCGCACCTACAACGACCTCACGTGCGGCCAGGCCCGGAACCAGTGCCAGGCTGATCTGCCAGTTGAAGCCGATCGGGGTGAAGATCGTCTGCAGACCGTGCCCCAGCATCCCCGCGATGCTGTAGCGGATGGCCGGCCCGACCGCGCCGGGCGGCGGCGCCGGATAGCTCGACAGAAACCACAGCAGCACCATCAACGCGAGAATGATCGTGCCTACGCGCGTCAGGAATATATGCGTGCGCTCCCACAGTCCGGTCAGCAGATTGCGCAGGTTCGGCCAATGGTATTCGGGCAGCTCCATCAGCAGGGGCTGATAGTTCGAGCGCATCGTCGCGCGTCGCATGACCAGCGCCACGAGCAGGGCACCGGCGACGCCGGCCACATAGAGCGCCAGCAATACCAGGCCCTGCAGATTGAACGGCCCGATGGCGCGTCGCGGGATGAAGGCACCGATGATCAGCGCATACACCGGTAAGCGTGCCGAGCAGGTCATCATCGGTGCTAACAAAATCGTCGCCATCCTGTCGCGCACACTCGGGATCGTGCGCGTCGCCATGATTCCCGGGATCGCGCAGGAGAACGAGGACAGCAATGGGATGAAGGAGCGGCCCGACAGCCCCACGCCGCCCATGAGCCGGTCGAGCAGAAACGCGGCGCGCGGCAGATAGCCGCTATCCTCCAGCAGCAGGATGAAGAAGAACAGGATCAGTATCTGCGGCAGGAACACGAGCACGCTGCCGGCGCCTGCGATTACGCCATCGACTACGA
>JBEKWD010000235.1:0-4873 GCA_049513435.1 Steroidobacteraceae bacterium
GATCTTCTTCAGGGCATCGCTCAACTGCGAGCGCTCGATCTGAAGATGAAACTGCTCGGCAGGTACTGGCGTCTCGGCCGCCTGCGAGACGCGCACATAAGCCTGTGCCAGCCCAAACAGGACTACAGACACCGCGAACCCCCTCGCCGCGCTTAAAATTAAATCTGCGGCTTGGGATAAGACCGGGCATGTCCTCCACATGGCCCCCCCTTCACTAAAAAGACTTCTTAATGCGGAGTAATGGCACCCCGCACTTTTTATGGACGTGCCGAACCGTCTGTGCCAGGCGGTGCTCTTCCCAGGGTGATCCGCTCTGCGCTCGGCCGTTCGACATAAACGCCACCAGCAGACTGGACGAACGCGACAAATGATTCCGGATCCGTTGCTCTGAACTGTCCGCTGATGCGCCTAGCAGCGAGGTTTTGATCCAGCAGGACGATCTGTGTGCGGTTGTACAGATTGAAGCGGCGCGCTATCTCCGCCACCGACTCGTTGTCGAAGATAAGTTGACCGGCAGCCCAGGCAATCGCCATCTCGCCCTTGACCTTATGCACCGCGTTCAGCCCGCCAGTGGAGGAAATCACGATCTGTTCATCTGCGCCGAGCGATACATTCGTGTTTTCCTCGGAGGAGGCGGCGCCCGAGTCGTGCGCGTCAGGCTGTTCCGTGACTGTGACCCTACCCTCCACTACGGTAACCGAGACGCTCTGCTCAGTGCGCTCAACGTCGAATACCGTGCCGACCGCGCGCACCCGCGTTCCCGAAGCCTCCACCGTGAACGCACGCTCGGGGTTCTTGGCAACATGAAACAACGCCTGTCCGCGATCGAGTACCACCGAGCGGGAGTGCGCTCGATAACGCACGCGAACCTCGCTGGAGGGCGCAAGATCCACCACACTTCCGTCGCTCAGGGTTACCTCGCGTCGCTCTCCCAACTGAGTCCGCAAGGTCGTCTGCCCTAACGAAACAACCGCAATCACTGCGCAGGCTGCAGCGGCGGCGACGCCCAATGCAATGCCGACAGCACGGCGCGCGCTTCGTCCACGTGCAGGCACCTCGACAATTTGAGCATCGCCAGATTGTTGTCGCGCTAGCAGATTCACGACCCGACCGGTGTCGTGATCGCTCATTGCCGCCATCTCATCCCATTTGCGGAATGCACGCAGATCACGGTGCAAGCGGCAGGCATGAAGCAATTCCGATACATGCAGCGGCGATTCACGCAACCAATCGATAAAATCGGCGCGCTCCTGGTTTGACAATTCCCCGGACTGAATGGCGACGAGCCATTGCGCCGCCTCCCCTGCAGCCTTCGCCCGGTGCTCCACGGATGTGTCGTGATTCATGCGCTTCGATCAGACGTCAATGTTGATGGCCTCGAGTCCGCTGCATCCGCGCCCAATGTGGTCCGCAGCGTCGCATAGGCGCGAGCTAAATCGCGCCTGATGACTCTTCGGGTAAGGCCCATGCGCCTGGCAATGTCCTCATGGCGCAGGCTCTCCCCGAAATGCAGACGCAGAATCTCGCGACATCGAGCCGGCAGTGCCTGGACCGCGCGTTCCAGCTCGGCATCTGCCGCTTCCCGCTCGACCTGATCTTGCGGGCTCAATGTGTCGGCGAGATCAGTCAACCACGCCGAATTGTGAGGCATGCGGCGATTTGATCGGGTCGCCCATTCAGCCGAAACATTCGTCGCAATTTTGTACAGGTAGGCCTGCGGAAAGTCGATCAATTCTGAGCGGTTGTATCGAAGGAGTCGCAGAAATACCTCTTGAGCAATGTCGTCGATTTCCGCCGACGAGCCGGCCTTACGTCGCCTAAGGAAGCGCCGAAGTGGCGTATGCCACTCCCTAAACCACTCTCCCACACGACTCTGGCGACCATTTGTCATGGCTAATCGAGTTCCCCCGCGAAGACGCAACTCAGGTTATCTGGGTAAGACCGGACGTACCACCCCATTGGCCCCCTTATTTATAAAAAATATCTCCGATGTCACTGGCGACTTGGGTTCTCGCGCTACGATTATATCGTCCGCGCTAAACCATTCGCCGTTTGGAGTTTGAAATGAACCAACGTGTTTTTGCTGCAGTTCTCGCGCTAGGAATGACCTGCACGGCGACGGGTTTATTTTCACAAACATTGGCGCCCGTCCAGCAGCCAGCACTGCGTCCTGGTGAGGACTGCAATCTCAGTCATTTTTGCGGAGTGCCGTATGAATATATGCCAGCCACGGCATCACAATCAGCGCCCGGCGGCGGAGCAAAACTGATCGACGGTAAGGCCGTGCAGTTGGGCGGACACATTGGTACCGGGTCATGCTTCGGTTCACCGATATGCCCGTGGGGTATCGGGAAGGAAACCATTAATCACGTCGAGTACAAACCCGATATGGGGTACACGTACGCTTATCCGTTGAATTTCCCCGAGGGTAGTACCGGCGGAGTCTCGGCCGTTGCCATGGATTCGAAGGGAAACATCTATGCCTTTCTGCGCAACGGTCTGGGCAAACCGATGCTGTTCGAGTGGGACGCGACCCACAAGTTCGTCAAATCTTTCGGCGTGGACATAGCCGGCAAGCCGCACGGTCTGGCAGTCGATGCCCAAGACAATCTCTGGGTTTGCGATCAGTTTGGCGACACGGTGATGAAACTGAGTCCCGAGGGTAAGCTCCTTATGACTCTTGGTGTCAAAGGACAGCGCGGTGATTGGAATGAGGCCAAGGGTCAAAGACTGCTTTGGCAACCCATGATGGTCGCCTTCGGCGCGAATGGCGATATTTATATCGCCATGGGGCATGGGAACGAGAGCCCCAATGACGGCGCAGCGCGGATATTACATCTGGATAAGAGCGGCAAATATATAAACCAATGGTTTGGCAACGCCGTCGGACCCGGGAAATTTGCGATGGCCCATGGGATCGCCATCAATCCCCATAACGGCAACGTTTATATTGGCGACCGCGAGGAATATCGCATCGTCGTTTATGACAGCAACGGCAAGTTCATCAAAACGATCCAGATGCAAAACCTCGTCTGCGCCCTCTTTGTCGACAGGAGCAAACAGCTCTGGATGGCAACCGGTCAAGATGGTCAGGTCGTGAAGCTCGACTGGGATGGCAAGATACTCGGTGCCGCAGGCGAGGGACCGGGCACCGGCCCCGGTCAATTCATTGAATCCAACTATATGGTCCAGGATATTCACGGCAACATATTTGTCGGCGATACCAGCAGTACCCGGGTAACCGAATTGGTCGCGCCGAAGAAGTGACCTGTGGGGCTGCTGTGTCAGCGACGCAAGTCACTTTAGCGGCCGCATATGTCACAACGTCCTTCAAGTGACGGTGTAGGACTGCGCAATCTTTGATCTGAAAGGTGCAGCAGCGCACGGACCAACGGGGTACTGATCGCGCACTGTCGCCGTATGGAGACAAACCGCCTACGTACGATCCAACAGCCCAACTTCTGCGAGGAGTTGGTTGAAGCCTGCGTGCACGCCAGAAGGCTGCTGCCGGCCGGTGCTCAGAGAGTCGCTTCTCGTTCGGAGCTTACGATGCCGCTGCGTGGGCTCACACGAAGGAATGCACCTGACGATGAATACGCCGTTTGGCTCGCCTGGTCTCACGCCAGTGCGATTTGTTATGTGGCCGGAACGTTTAGCCTTGATCTCTCGCGTGAGCGCGGGCGCCCGGTGCTGCATCTGCTGGTCTACAACCGCGACGGCGCGCTTGAGCAGGCAATGACCTGTGTGCAGACACCCGCAAACCATTGGGAGCGCCTCGAGGGGTTGTGAGCGCACCGTCAGATATGCCGGGTACTCAAAGTTTTCCTGAGCCCCGGCATTCTGACTGGCTCCTGTTCAGTTAGCAGGGCGTGGCGCCGGCGGGGGCGCCGTCGGATCGACCTGGCCCAAGCCGACCGTCTGGCCGCTGGCCAGCACATGGCCCGTCATCGCAGCTTTGAGCGCGTCGTAGCTAAGCTGTGGGTCGCCGGGAATCGCCGTATCCAGGGCGAACACTTGCAGATGGTAGCGATGCTTGGGACCGGCCGGTGTCCTTGGACCCATATACTCGTGGTTTGGGCCGCGAATGTTGGGACCATTCATGGCCCCTGTAGGCGGTGCCGTCATGCCGGCGTCCAGCTTGGTTACCCCGGCCGGCACGTCGTACATGGTCCAATGCAGAATGGCGTCGCCTTTTACCACGGCGTCGGCGTCCTGCATGATCACCACATAGGATTTCGTGCCCCTGGGACCCTTGCTCCATTGCAGCCCGGGAAACACATTGCCACGGTATTGAGTGTTCTCGAATGGAATGTCCGCGCCATCCTTGAAGGCAGGGCTCGAGACCTTCAGCATGGCGTTGCCCTTGGCCGGGATCAGTTTCAGGACCAACTGATCTGCGGCGGCCTCTGTGGCGGCAGGCGGCGCCTGGGCGTGCGCGAATGGCACCGCGGCGAGGCTTAGTGCAGTCAGCGCGCCCGTCACGGCTGCAACGGTAAGGCGATTTCTCATGATCTATTTCTCCTTTGGTGGTAGCCGGAAGGGTTTGATTACCAGTCCCCCACTGCCAGTGTACCTCGGGGCTGGGTGCGGCACCGTACATACACGGTGCACACGCGTGCCGCTGAATGAACCGAGTATGACCACTCTAAGCCAGCAGGTGCCGCTCCGAACAGCAATTGTCTGGCGTTGGTTTACCTGTCTGGCATTCGTTCTATATGCCTGCGCCCCCTGCACTGCGTTCTCACAGACACCGTCGCCACTGCAGGAATGGCAGTATCCGGGCGGCACCATTCTGGAGAAGCTATATGATCCCAATCTGCAGGACTGGCGCTTCGTTCTCGGCGCAGCGGTGGCGGCAATGCCCCGCTACGAC
>JBEKWD010000236.1:0-4855 GCA_049513435.1 Steroidobacteraceae bacterium
ATCGATCGTATCGCCGCGCTACCCACTGGCCGCCGCCATGGCTTTGCCGACGCCCCGCTGCTCGATGTGCTGATCAACTCGGCGCGCCGGATGGACGCCACGCCGTAGTCGCGCTACGCCTCAATGGTCAAGGCGCGCACCCACGGCGATTCGCAGCCGCGCCGGCGCGGCCTGCCGTGGCGCATCGCGCGTGCGCTGTTGCTCGCGCTCGTTGGTGCATTAGTGCTCAGTGCCGCGAGCGTGCTGGGACTGCGCTGGATCAATCCAGCCGCGAGTGCGTTCATGCTCGAGGCGTGGGTCACGGCGCGGTGGCACGGTGAGCGCAACTATCACACGCACTACCAATGGGTCGACCTCGAGGCGATCTCGCCGCGCGCGGCCATCGCCGTGATCGCCGCCGAAGACCAGCAGTTCCCGTTTCACGCCGGCTTCGATTTCAAATCGATCCGCGCCGCCGTGCGCGCGCACCAGCACGGCGCGCGCTTGCGCGGCGCGAGCACCATCACACAGCAGGTGGCGAAGAACCTGTTTCTATGGCCCGGGCGCAGCTTCGTGCGCAAGGCGCTGGAGGCCATGTTCACCGTGATGATTGAAGCTTGCTGGCCCAAGGAGCGCATTCTCGAGGTGTATCTGAACATCGCCGAATTCGGCCGCGGCATTTACGGTGTGCAGGCTGGCGCGCGCATTTTCTTCCACAAGGATGCATCGAGGCTCAACAGCGCCGAGAGCGCGTTGCTCGCCGTGGTACTGCCTAATCCGCGCTTGCTTCGCGTCGATGCACCCTCGCACTATGTGCTCGCGCAGCGCGACTGGACGCTGCGGCAGATGGCTGCGCTCGGCGGACCTGCCTACCTCAATGCGATCGAGCCGCCATGAAGGCGCTGCCCACCACCGAAGCATAGCTGGAGCACTCAAGCACTATGGCTGATGAAATGCGCCCCGCGCGTAGCGCTCCCGCCGCCGAGCGTCGGTATCGTTACTACGACTTCATCATGGCCGCCTACGTCTGCATCGTGCTGTGCGCCAACCTGATCGGCGCGGCTAAGAAATCAACCGTGCATCTGCCCGTGTTTGGCACCGTGACGTACCTGGCCGGCGTCTTGTTCTTTCCACTCTCGTATCTGTTCGGCGACATCCTGACCGAGGTCTACGGCTACGCGCGCGATCGGCGCGTGGTCTGGGCCGGCTTTGCGGCCCTCGGCTTCGCCTCGGTGATGGCCAGTGTGATTGTCGCGCTGCCAGCGACCGCCGATGGCGCCGAGGAGCAGGCGGCCGTGGCACGCATCTTCGGCCAGACCCCGCGCATCGCCGGGGCCTCGATCATCGCCTTCTGGTGCGGCTCCTTCGTCAACAGCTACGTGATGGCAAAGATGAAACTATTGACCAATGGCCGCTGGCTATGGACCCGCACGGTCGGCTCGACGCTGTGCGGCGAACTGGTCGATTCGGCGCTGTTCTACTCGATCGCCTTTTACGGACTGTGGGACACGGCGCTGCTGGGCAGCGTCATGCTCACACAGTATCTGTTCAAGAGCGGTTGGGAGATCATCATGACCCCTTTGACCTACCGCGTCGTCGGCTTTCTGAAGCGCGCCGAGCACGAGGACTACTTCGATCGCACGACCAACTTCACGCCGTTCTCGCTCAAGACCTGAAACGCTCCCTGGCAGGAAGCCTAGTTGAGCGAGCGCGAGCTCTCCGGCGTCGGGCCGGCAGCGAACAGACGCTCGACATCGATCGGATCGAAGCGATAGGGGCGGCCGCAGAACTCGCAAGTCACGCTGACCGCGCCCTGCTCGGCCAGTATGCCGCGCAGCTCCTGCATGCCCAGTGAGCGCAGCACGTTCGCGACGCGCGAGATGTCGCAGCGGCAGGCAAAGTGCACCGGATTGGCGCGAAAGAGCCGGCAATCGTGCTCGCCGCAAAGCTGCTGCAGAACCCGCTCGGCGCTGCCGACGCGCAGCAATCGCGGCTCGAGCGTTACCAGGCGCGATTGCAGGTCGGCCCATGCGTCCTGCGAGATTGCCCCAGGCGACTCATCCGATGTGTCGGACGACGGCAGCTTCTGCAACAGCACGCCGGCGGCGCGGCCCTCGTCGGCGATGAGCGCCATGCGGGTCGGCAATTGCTCGGAGGTAGCAAAGTAGTTCTCGATGCAATGAGCCAGGTTCATGCCTTCGAGCGCAACGATGCCCTGGTAGCGCGCGGCGCGCTCATCGGCCTCGATAGTGACGCTCAGGCGCGCCTTGCCGACCAGCTCGTTGAAACTGAGTGTTCCGGTGCTGCGCCGGGCAGCGCGTGCGACCGCACGAATCGAGAAATCATGCGTGCACTGCGCCACCAGCAGTGACAGCGGACCATCGCCCGTGAGCTGCAGCGTGAGCGTGCCATGAAATTTGAGCGTCGCGGCCAACAGCACCGTGGCCGCGACCGCCTCGCCGAACAGCCCGCGCACGTCCGGCTCGTAGTGCTGATGGCGCAACAGCTCGCGCCAGGCCCCGTCGAGCCTGATCCAGAAGCCGCGCACCGGGTGGCGCTCGAGGATGAAGCGGCGCAGCTCCCCGTCGCGCTCGGGCTGCTCAGCCACCGAGCTTTTTCCTGAGCAGCTCGTTGAGTCGCGCCGGGTTGGCCTTGCCGCCCGTGGCCTTCATGACCTGACCAACAAAGAAGCCAAACAGCTTGTCCTTGCCCGCCCGATAGTCGCTCAATTGTGCAGCATGCGCGCTCATCACGGCCTCGATCGCGCGCTCGATCGCCGATTCATCCGTGATTTGGCGCAGGCCGCGCGCCTCGATGATCGCATCGGCGCTCGCACGCTCCTGCCACATCGCCTCGAGCACTTCCTTGGCCAGCTTGCCCGAAATCGTATTATCGACGATCCGCCGCAACAGCGATGCCAGGCCGGCGGCATCCACGCGGCTGGCGCCGATCTCGAGCCCATCGCGATTGAGCAGGCCCGCCAGCTCGCCCATGACACTGTTGGCCGCGAGCTTCGCGTGGCCCGCCAGATGCAGCACGACCTGCTCGTAATAGTCGGCAAGCTCGTTGCTGGCGGTGAGCACGCCGGCATCGTAAGCGGACAGGCCATACTCGGTGATGAAGCGCTGTGCCTTCTGGTCCGGCAGCTCCGGCAGGCTCGCCGCGATCGCGTCGATGTAGGGCTCATCGAGCTCGACGGGCAGCAGGTCCGGATCGGGAAAGTAGCGATAGTCGTTGGCCTGCTCCTTCGAGCGCATGGCGCGCGTCTCGCCGCGATCGGCATCGTACAGACGTGTCTCCTGCACCACGTGGCCACCGGTCTCGAGCAATTCGATCTGGCGCGCCACTTCGAACTGAATCGCCTTTTCGACAAAGCGGAACGAATTGAGGTTCTTGATCTCCGCGCGTGTGCCGAGCTTCTCGGCGCCGCGCGGCCGCACCGACACATTAGCGTCGCAGCGAAACGAGCCCTCCTGCATATTGCCGTCGCAGATGCGCAGATAACGCACCAGTGTGTGCATTTTCTTCAGGTACGCGACGGCTTCGCGCGCCGAGCGCATATCCGGGTCGGATACGATTTCGATCAACGGCGTGCCGGCGCGATTCAGATCAACGACGGTCAGGCCGGGGATGGCCTCGTGCAGCGACTTGCCCGCATCCTCTTCGAGGTGCGCGCGCGTGACCCCGATGCGCTTCTCGGTGCCGTCCTCGAGCAGGATGCTCACGGCACCGCCACACACGATCGGCAGTTCGTACTGGCTGATTTGATAGCCCTTGGGCAGATCGGGATAAAAGTAATTCTTGCGCGCAAACACTGAGCGACGCATGACGCGCGCGTTGATCGCAAGGCCGAACTTCACCGCCATGCGCACCGCCTCGGCGTTGAGCACCGGCAGCACGCCCGGATAGGCCAGGTCGATCAGACTGGCCTGGGCGTTGGGCGGCGCGCCGTAGGCGGTCGCTGCTCCCGAGAAGATCTTCGCGCGCGTCAGCAGCTGGGCATGGATCTCCAGGCCGATGACGGTTTCCCAGTCCATCAGGTGAACCCCGGCGGCGCGCGCCGATGCCAGTCGCTCTCGCGCTGGTAGCGGTGCGCCACATTGAGCAATCTGGGCTCGGAGAAATGCGGCCCAATGATCTGCATGCCGACCGGCAGCCCCTGCACGAAGCCGCACGGCACCGAAATCGCGGGCAGCCCGGCCAGATTGGCGCCGATCGTATAGATGTCGTTGAGGTACATCGTGACCGGATCGCCGGTCTTGGCGCCCAGCTCGAAGGCGGCCGTCGGCGTGGTCGGGCCGATCAGTACGTCGACCTCGTGGAAGGCGCGCGCGAAATCCGCGCTGATGAGCGCGCGCACGCGCTGCGCCTTGAGGTAGTAGGCATCGTAGTAGCCCGCCGAAAGCACATAGGTGCCGACCATGATGCGGCGCTTGACCTCGGCGCCGAAGCCCTCGCCGCGCGAGCGTGTATAGAGATCCATGAGATCGCGCGGACTCTCACAACGGTAGCCGTAACGCACGCCGTCGAAGCGCGAGAGATTCGAAGAGCACTCCGCCGGCGCGACCACGTAATAGGTCGGCACCGACATCGGCAGGTGCGGCAAGCTGACCTCGACAGTCGTTGCTCCGAGACCGCGATAGATCTTCAACGCGTCGTGAATCAACGCCGCATTACGCGCCTCCAAGCCGTCGAAAAATTCGCGCAGCAGGCCGATTTTCAAGCCCGCAAGCGGTGCGCTCAGTGCCGCCGAGTAGTCCGGCACGGGGACATCGATGCTGGTCGAATCGCGCGGATCGAATCCGGCCATGGCCTGCATCACGAGCGCTGCATCGGCGGCACTCTGGGCAAATACCCCTGCCTGGTCGAGACTCGA
>JBEKWD010000237.1:0-4844 GCA_049513435.1 Steroidobacteraceae bacterium
GCGCTGAAAATTCTCGATAAAGAAGCGCATCGTCAGTTCGTCCGCCGCCGGCTCCAGCGTCCAGTCGGTACAATGCGGGGAAATCAGAACGTTTTCCATGCCCCAAAGTGGCGATTGCTCGGGCAGTGGCTCCTGCTCGAATACATCAAGCGAGGCCCCCAGCAGCTTCCGGTTCTGCAATGCCGCGATCAGCGCCGACTCATCGATCACTGGACCGCGCCCCAGATTGATCACAATTGCACTGGGCTTGAGCACCTCAAACTCGGCGTGACTGATCATGTGGCGTGTTTCGGCTGTCAGCGGTGCTGCGCACAGCAGTACATCGATTCCCGACAGCATCTGATGTAGCTGCTGCGGACCAAAAATACGGTCCACCAGCGGATCGTTGTCGGATTTATTCGGGTTGCGCCTCAGGGCGTGTATCGTCATTCCCACTGCCTTGGCCAGCAGGGCGCATTCGCGACCGGTCTCGCCATAACCGACAATACCCATGACCCGTCCAGCCGTGAACTGCACGTTGAACGGCGCCCATTTGCGCTGGAGTTGATTGTCCAGCATCAGCCGCACCCGCTTGTAGTGATACATAACCCCAAGCAGGGCAAATTCGGCCAAAGAGCGCTTGTACACACCGCGCGCATTGGTCAAGGGCACGTTGCTTTGAATGAAAGCGGGGAACAAAAGCTTCTCGACGCCCGCTGAGAGCGAGTGCACCCAGCGAGTCGATTTCGCCTGCTGCCAAATCTGCGGGAAGTTGAGGGCCTTGCCCGCACCGGAAACAAGTATGACCTCTGCTGTCTGGGCCGATTGCTCCACTTCAGATTGATTGTTGCTGATAAAGACATCGCTGAGCGCGCGCAAGGACTCGAGATTTCGCACGACATGCTCATCGGGCGGGGAGATCACCAGCAGTTTGGTTTTCGACATACTCATTCCCATAAGGAGCGCAGATCGCTCCTTAAGCCATTGATTACGCTCCGACACGGGCCTCTTATGCATCCTTGCGGACTGGTAACCGGCCGCGCGAGCCTTTGGCTCGAGTCAGTGCGCTGTTAAGACTTATACCATCTCGCTGACGCCGCCGATGTGGTTGACAGCTGTGAGCCGCGCGCCGTAGGGTCTTGAAATGTCTGATAGGTTAAGAGCGACTCGGCCGACGGACTCGCGAGTTTCCGGTAGCGGCTTTGATGGCTCGCGCCGGCGCATCGCCGAGAGCGCGCAACACCTGGTTGGCGGTGTCGGTAGCAATTTCCGCATGGGTATCTCGCCAACGCCGCTGGTGTTCGAACGCGCCGAGGGCCCAATTCTGATCGACGCGGATGGCAATAGGCTGATCGACTATTATCTCGGCATGGGTCCGATGATCCTGGGCCATACACCGGCCGACATACGTCGCGCGGTGGAGCGGCAGCTCGATCGGGGTATCCTGTTCGGAGGCCAGAGCGGGATCGAGGCGCGGGCTGCCGAACTGGTGTGCGAGATGGTGCCGTGCGCTGAGCGCGTGCGGTTCAATTCCAGCGGCTCGGAGGCGGTCCAGGCCGCGCTGCGATTGGCCCGCGCAGTAACGGGGCGCGAGAATCTGGTGAAGTTTGCCGGCCATTATCATGGCTGGTTCGATAACGTGCTCTGGTCCACCGCTCCGCCGGCTGGGGCCACCGAGCCGGTGGCTGGCAGCCGCGGTCAGCTTGCGCAAGCTGCCGAGAAGCTTACTGTGCTGCCTTGGAACGATCTGCAGGCATTACGCATCCGGCTGCAGCAGCGCGATATTGCGGGCGTGATCATGGAGCCGGCGATGTGCAACGCCGGGTCCATCGCGCCACTACCGGGTTATCTGGAGGGCGTACGCGCAGTCTGCGACGAGACCGGCACGATCTTGATTTTCGATGAGGTAATCACCGGATTTCGACTGGGACCGGGCGGCGCGCAGGGCCGCTTCGGCGTTACGCCCGATCTGGCCGTATTTGCGAAGGCAATTGCCAACGGCTTCCCGGTAGCGGCCATCGCCGGTCGGGCCGACATCATGGATCTGTTTACCCACGGAGTAGTGCATGGCGGCACCTACAACGGCCAGGCCGTTGCCATGGCTGCCTGCGTCGCCACTCTGGAGCGGCTGGGGCAATCCGGCACTTACGCGCGCCTGGAAGAGCAGGGGCTGCGTCTCATGAATGGCCTTCGCACGCGATTGACCGAGGCCGGGATAGTCAGCGTCGTCAGCGGCTTTCCCGCCATTTTCCACATAGCCTTTGGTCTGACCACGCCTGCACGGGATTGGAACGATTTACTGGGCGTCGATCGCCAACGCTATATCGCCTTTACCACCGCTCTATTGAGCCGCGGCGTACGGGCACTGGAGCGCGGGGCGTGGTTTCTGTCCACGGAACACGACGACGCCGTGATCGATGCGACGCTCGATGCGGTGTCCAGCGCCGCACGTGAGCTCGCGTGACGGGGTGTGCATGAGCACAGGGGACTTCCCCGATCGCGCGTCGGTGCGCGCGCATTACGGTACACCCAGCGAAATGTCTTTGGCCAAGGAGCTAAAGCGACTCGATAAGCATTGCCGCGCGTTCATTGCGCTTTCCCCGTTTGTCGTGCTGGCGTCTTCTGACGCGCAGGGGCGTTGTGACGCTACTCCCCGCGGTGATGCGCCGGGCTTTGTGACCGTACTGGACGATCAGACGATTGCGATCCCGGATCGCACGGGCAACAAGCGCGTCGACACCATGCTGAACGTCATAGAGAACCCACGCATCGGCGCGTTGTTTCTGGTGCCGGGCGTGAATGAAACCCTGAGAGTCAACGGTCGCGTGCGCATCAGCCTCGAGCCGGCCTTACTGGCAAGCATGGCCGTGAATGGCAAGCCGCCCAAAGCGGCTACGCTGATCGACATTGAAGAAGTCTACTTCCAGTGCGCCAAGGCTGTATTGCGCTCGGATCTATGGAATCCGGAAAAAAGAGTCCCGAAAGGTACCTTTCCCAGCCTCGGCCGGGTGCTGGCCGATCAGATCAAGGGTGCAGAGGCCGAAGCCGAGAACTACGAGAAAGCGATCGAAGAGCGCTATCGCACCCAGTTGTATTGATCCGCGCGGATTTTACCCCGCGCGGACCGCTTGCCGTTATCGTGAGCTACCAGCGCTTGGTCAGACTCAATTGAATAAGCCGCCCGAGCGGGTTGGCCGACAGTGTGGTGAAGCCGGTAGTCGCCTCGATCAGCGGCGGATGCTCGTTGAGTATGTTGTACGCGTTGAGCTGCACGCGCAGATCGTGGGGCAGTTGGTAGGCAGCGACTAAATCAACCGTAATAAACTCCTGCACCCATTGGATGGCGGCGCACGAGGTGTCACCGCAAGGTGTCACGTAGCCAAAGTTATAGTGACCCGTGTAGTTCAACGCGGCCTGCGTTGTTAAAGGACCACTCTGCCAACCCAGTGTGCCGCGCACGTGCCATGGAATCACGTTGTAGGCGCTGGTATCGCTCGATTGCTCGCTGGCGCCGTTTGTCAGGTTGTTCGAATACGGCGTGCCGGGTCCCGCATTGGATTCGTATTGCGTCAGATACTCGCCGCTCAATTCCGCCAGCACGTTCCCACCCGACACCGGCAGCTTGTAGCTGAAATCAAAGTCCCAGCCGTCGATCGCGGTGGCGCCGATATTCGCGCGCCGTGCGTCGAGAATCTCCCAGATTGGGGGCTGTGGAACCTCGGTCAAGGCTCCTGTCAGTCGGATGCCAGCGAGGATCGTCGCGATCTGCGCCGGCGTCAACGGGCCCAATACTCCCGTTGCCGGATCAACGACATTGATATTCTGGAATCGCGACTCCAGCGAGGGCAGGTTCACATTAAATGAGATCGGGATTTGAACTTCATTGGAGAATCTAACCATCCAGTAGGTTATGTTCGTCTTGAATCCCGGCACCTCTGGTGGCGACCAATCGAATCCGAAAGAGGCGTTCTTTGCCTTTTCGGGTTGTAGGCCAAGACGGCCGCCCGCGATGTAAGCCTCCTCATAAGTCTGGCCCGCAGGAACCACATAGCCCGGTGGTGGCGTGGCGGGGAATGTGCCACCCGCGCGAGTGTCGATGCCGTAGATGTCGGCCAGCTGTGGGGCATGGAACGAAGTGCCGTAACTGGCACGGAATTTGAGACCGTCAATCGGCGTCCAGTCTAGTCCGTACTTCGGATTGGTCGTGTTGCCGAAATCGCTGTAGTGGTCATACCGGCCGGCAACGGAAAAATTCAGGCGCTGCACGCCGGGCATTGCGTTACCCGCGCCAACCAAGGGCACCGCTAGCTCAGCGAAAGCCGCGTTCACCTCGCGGCTCGCATTTTCGAAGTTATCGGTGTAGTCGGACTGTCCTGGAATACCGATTGGATCGGAGCCGCTGTACAGTTCGTGACGATTGGCGCCGCCGACCGCCAGTTTCACGTCACCGCCAGGCAGCGCGAAGAGTGGGCCATCGGCCTTTACGTTGACGTCATACAGCTTCTGCTCGCCGTAGAACCACAGCGGATAGTTCAGGATTCCGGCAGCCACTGTCGCATTGGTGCGATTGCTGAACGGATCCAGTGCCGTAGCGGTCGTCGTGCCATTGACGGCTGCATTCAGGTCCGTGATGTCGACGCCGCCGTTATCTGCATTGAGAGCCGAGCTGCTGCTCCAGCCGTAATCCAAATCGGCGCTCAAGCGCCACTTGGCTCCGAGATCAACGTCGACGCCGAGATCGACCATGCCGGACCGGGAGCTGTACATATCGTACAGCGGAGTATCCAGATTGCCGGTATTCCAAAGCACTTGTTCGGAAGTAGCCGTAACCCCGGCGGGCAGCGTAAAGAATGGGTTGGTGTTGT
>JBEKWD010000238.1:0-4843 GCA_049513435.1 Steroidobacteraceae bacterium
GAAGACTTCTCCGCTTGCCGGGTTGAAGTCTTCGGCCACATCCCCGTCGCTACCCAGTCGCCACGCGCCGTTGATGTACATCGGATGGATTGATGCACTCATCAGGCTATCCTGCCGCCGCCATGCGCCATGCGCAACAGACTCGCGGCCCGCTCCCCGATCACGACGCATGGGGCCATGGTGTTCCCGGTGGTTATCGCAGGCATGATCGAGCCGTCGGCGACACGCAGGCCCTGCACGCCGTACACGCGCAGCGAGCCATCGACCACCGATCTGGCGTCGCGCCCCATCTTCGCCGTGCCGGACTGATGGAAATAGGTGCCCGCTGCGCGGCGCAGCCAACTCTCCATGTCCGCCGCATCGAGTGGGCCTGGCATGAGCTCGCGCCGCGCGAAGGCTCGCAGCATCGGCGAATTGCCAATCTCCCGGCACAGCTCTACGGCACGCAGCAAAGCCGACACATCGCGGCGATCGTCGAGAAAATTCGCGTGCACGGCCACCCTATCCTCGGGACGGCTGCCGGTCAGTTCGATCTGGCCGCGGCTGTGCGGGCGCACCAGGCCGGGCGCCAGAGTCCAGGCCACGGCCGGATCGGTCGGCAGGCAATATTGCACTCGTGTGAGCTCACTGCCGAACGCACATTCCTCCAGCATTGGCTGCAGATCAGGCGTCGGCTGTGCAGGATCGCTCTTGCAGAAGAAGGTGAATTCCGCGGAATTGTTGCGCGGGGCTTCCGGTGTGCGATATTCCCAGACGCAGCCCGCCACCAGGATGTGATCCTGGAAGTTCTGGCCCACGCCAGGAAGATCCTCGATCACCGGGATCCCATGGCGCTCCAACTGTCCCGCGTCGCCAACGCCTGACAACATCAGGGTTTTCGGCGTATTGATCGCACCCAGCGATAGGACTATTTCGCAATCCGCGCGCACTTCGTGCAATCGATCCTCGTGCGCGAACTCCACGGCCACGGCGCGCTTGCCCGCGAATCGCAGCCGCCGCACTTCGGCCTGCAGGCGCACCGTCAAATTGGGTTGCCCCATGACGGGTCGCAGATATGCGCTGGCCATCGAGACGCGCTCGCTGCGTCCCCTGACGGTGACATTGGGGATACCGCAGCCGCCGTCGCCTTCCATGACGGCGCCGTTGAGATCCTCCACCGCAGGAATACCGGCCGCCGCGGTCGCTTGCAGCAGGGCCGCGGTCAGCGGAATGGGATCAACGGGACGCGTCACGTACACCGGCCCACCCTCACCGCGTCGCACCGGGTCAGCCGGACCATCCCAATCCTCGATGCGCTTGTAGATCTCGAGCACCGAGGCATAACTCCAGCCCGAATCGCCGGCCTCCTCGGCCCACAGATCAAAATCACTCTTGTGGCCACGCGCCCAGATCAGGCCGTTGATGCTCGAGCCGCCACCCAGCACTTTGCCCATCGGCAATGCGGCCTCGCGCCCCCCGAGCCCAGCCGAGGGTTGCGCCCGGAATTGCCAATCCCGGCTGCTGCCGATATTGCTCATCCAGATCGTGGCATTGGCGACTTCCGCCACGCGCTCGTCACCTCCAGCCTCGAGTAGCAGCACTCGGACAGCCGGGTCTTCCGCCAGACGGCGCGCGATCACGCAACCGGAGGTGCCGCCCCCGCACACCACGAAGTCGTACGCCGCCTCTAACGCGTCGCTAGCGCGCATCAAGTACGCGGCGCACCGCACGCACCAACCCGACATAGCCGGTACAGCGACACAGGTTGCCGGATAATTCGAGGCGAATGCGCGCATCATCCGCATCGGACAGGCGAGTCACGATATCGCGGGCCGTTGCCAGCATCCCGGGCGTGCAGAATCCACACTGCAGCGCGTGCTCAGCGCTGAAGGCCGCACGCAATTTCGCCATCACCGGATCATCGTCGAAATCCTCGATCGTGCGCACCTGCGCCCCCGCGCAAGCGACGGCGGGAATCAGGCAGGAGCGCATGGGAACACCGTCGATCATTAACGTGCAGGCGCCGCACACTCCGTGCTCGCAGCCCAGATTCGTGCCGGTCAGCAATCGCTGTTCGCGCAGGAAGTCCGCCAGGTGCGTGCGCGGCTCGACCTCGACACTCAGCGCCTTGCCATTGACGTGCAACTGGATGCGGCTCATGCGGCCGATCTCCTCATCGCCGAGGCGGCGGCAAGCGCACGCGCCAGTGCGGTCGCGTGTATCTGGTACTCATAAGTGCCGGGCCTGAGCCCAGCGGCCTGAAGCTGCGTATCGGCCGCAGCCTCGTGCCAGTCGTCGATCAACGTTGCCGCATCAAAAACATGTGGAGCCCCATCGATTGCACCGATCAGAGCGCGTCGCAATCGGCGCGCAGGATCATCGACGATCCCCGCCAACGCTTGCGCGAACTCACCGGCTTTGCGGCTGACCTTGTAGTAGCCCCAGCGCGCCTGCGGCGAGAGTCTGGGAATGCGCACGGCCGTGAGAATCTCGTCCTCGCGCAGCGCCGTGGTGAATGCGCCCGGCATCCAGTCGGCGCTGCCCACAGTGCGCGCTGCACCCATTCCTTCCAGTCGATATTGCGCGTCCAACAAGGCCATCAGATTGACCCAGTCGGCGGCCGGATCCGCGTGAGCAAGACTGCCGCCGAGCGTCCCGCGGTTACGAACGGCGCGATAGGCGATGCCGGCTGCGACCTGGCGCATGAGCCCACCGGTCGGATCAGTCACGCGGCCATCCTCGATCGCGGCGTGCGTGGTATTGGCGCCAAGCCAGACCCAATCGGCTTCGATCTCGCAGCGCTGCAGCGCATCGATGGCACGCACATCCACGAGCAATTCGGGCTGCGCGAGACGCAGGTTCATCATCGCGCCGAGCGACTGTCCGCCACTGATCACCTTGCCGCGACCCGTGCTCTGGTGCAGCAAGCGCGCCGCCTCGGCACAACTGCGCGGCCGCTCGTACTCGAAGGCTGCAGCCTTCATGCGCTTTTGCGCGCGCGCGCCGCTGCGAGCGCCTCGACAATAACGCGCGGCGTGATCGGCAAAGTGCTGATCTCAACCCCAAGATCACGCAGCGCGTCATTGACCGCATTGGCCACGGCCGCAGCTGAGCCGATGGCGCCACTCTCGCCGATGCCTTTCTGACCAAATTCCGTGTAAGGGGCCGGTGTTTCGATGTGCTCGATGCGAATCTCGGGCACTTCGGGAGCACCCGGCAGCAGGTAATCAGCCAGCGTCGAGGCCATCGGCTGGCCCTCGGCCGTGAATCGCATCTCCTCGTACAAGGCCGTGCCTATGCCCTGGGCCGCGCCGCCATAGACCTGACCATCGACGACCATCGGATTGATCAACACGCCACCGTCCTCGACCACGACGTAATCGAGGATCTCGATCTTGCCGAGTTCCAGATCGACCGCGAGCACCACGGCATGGCAGGCATAACTGAACGTGCCCGTGTCGCGTCGAGCCTGGTACGCGGTGCTCACTTCCAAGCCCTGCACTTCGAGCTTCGGTGACAATAATTGCGGCTGCCGGTACCAGGTGTGCGCAATGTCCGCGGCGCATACCCGAGCGCGCGAGCCCACTACGGCATCATCCTCCCAGCGCACCTCGCTTGATGGCTCCTGCAGCAGGTGCGCGCCGATCGTCATCAGACGCGAGCGCAATTCCTTGCAAGCCTGACCGACCGCGCCGCCGGCCATAACGATGGAGCGTGAACCCCAGGTACCGGTCGAATAAGGGGTGTTCGAGGTATCTCCCAATAAGACCCGCACGCGCTCGGGAGCGATGCCAAGAATCTCGTGCGCGATCTGAGCGAGCGTCGTCTCCAGGCTCTGGCCGTGCGAATGCACACCGCAACGCACCTCGAGGATGCCATCCGGCGTGAGGCGCACGAGCGCGGGTTCACGCCCCGGTACCATCGGCACACCCCAGCCGTGATAGACCGATGCGCCATGTGCGCCCTGCTCGCAGAATATGGCTAATCCCACGCCGATGCGCCGCCCATCCGGCTCGCCACGCGCTTGCCGTGAGCGCACGGCCGGCAGGTCCAACGAGCTGACTGCACGGCGCACAGCCTCGGGGTAGTCGCCGCTATCGAAATGTTTGCCAGTGATGTTGTCGAACGGCATCTCGGTGGGTTGCACCAGGCTGCGCAGACGCACCTCATAAGGCTCGATGCCGGCTTGCACCGCAATCGCGTCCATGATCGTCTCGATCGCATAGCACACGCCGCTGCGGGCGACGCCGCGGTACGGCAAGATCGGTGGCTTGTTGGTCGCGACCGCCCAGGTGCGGCAGCGATAGCGCTGCAACTTGTAGGGGCCGGGCAATATGCTGCCGATCTGCGCGGCTTCCAGGCATGCAGAGAACGGATACGAGGAATAGGCGCCCGAATCCGCGCAAGCTTCACAATCGATCGCCAGCAAGCGGCCGTCGCGGTCGGCATAGCCCGTGATGTCGTAATGGTGCTCGCGGCAATTGGCGTTGGCGGTAAGCTGTTCGCGTCGGTCTTCGATCCAGCGCACCGGATAGCCGCTGCGCATTGCGAGCCACGCCAGGCACACTTCCTCGGGCAACAGGATGCCCTTGTAGCCGAAGCCGCCACCGACGTCGGGGGAGATGACGCGGATCTGTCCTTCATCCAGTCCCAGACAGCCTGCGAGTCCGGTGCGAATGACGTGCGGTAACTGTGTCGAGCTGTGCACGACCAGTTGTCCCAGGCGCCGGTCCCAGTGGGCGACCACGCCGCGTCCCTCCATCGGCGACATGCATTGGCGCGCCGAGCGCAGCCGGCGGCGCACGCGAATCGGCGCGTCGCGGCAGAATGCCTCGAAATCCCCCTTCGGATCGGCGCCGATGAG
>JBEKWD010000239.1:0-4836 GCA_049513435.1 Steroidobacteraceae bacterium
TCGCTGCGGACTGCAGCATCAGCTCGCCTACACCTTGCCAGTCGTCGCGCTCGAGACACTCGACGTATAGAGCGAACGAGGGCGTGTGCATCGAGACTTCCGGGTGCGCGTGCGCGCCCAGAAGCTGCGCACCTTCAACACAGATGGTTCGATAGCAAAGCGCCGCACCTTCCGCGGAACAGCCGACCACGCCGATATGTTGGGGCATGCTCGCCCTCAAATCGCTTTAGAATTTATAGGTCGCGCCAATCGTAAAGAACCGGCCGACCGCGCCTGTCTGTCCGCCAAATGCCGTGTCGTATGCCAGCTCGCCGCCACCGCCGTAAGTCTGCAGATCGAGCGGCGGTTGGCGATTGAAGAGATTCACGATTGAGCCGTGTACCGAAAACTGCTTGCTCAGAGCATAGCGGCCGTAAAGATCGACATCCGTAAAGCTATGCACCGAACAGAAACTGGCATCCGGTACGCTCGTCAGACCAGTGAAACGAGCCCCATACGAGGACGGGTAGCCGTACTGGAGTCCGTCTATACAATCGAGTACACCGGACGACGGATCGGTAATGGCGAAGGCGCCCGTGTAGTTGACGGTCGCGCTCACATCGACCGGTCCTCGATCCCATGCCAGCGTCAGTACGGCTCTATCCTTTGGATTGCCGGTATCGCCCGAGATACCACTGGGCCCGTGCGTGCCGGCCAGTTGGTAGGTGGCGCCGTCGAAGGTCTCGAGGTAAGAAATCTCGTGCGTATAGCTGATGCGCGCGCTCAACCGATCGACCGGGGTGAGGTCCACGAAGCTGCGCACGTCGATATCAAACCCGCTGACCTGAGTCTCTCCCGCGTTCACATATGGATAGGTCGCAAAAATGATTGCGCCCACCGGGGTCAGCTGATTAACAGTCGTCCCTGCGCCGTTCACGTACGGCAGCACGAGCGGTGGACCGCGCACGCTACTCGTGAAATTCGTCAGACCACCCGCTTCAAACGCAGAGATGATGTCGTTGGTAAGTTTGATGTTGTAGTAGTCCACCGAGACGTTGAACTGTTTGATGGGCTCGAGGATGATGCCGCCCGTGTACTCGGTCGATTGAACCGCCTTGAGAGCGGGATTGGCCACTTGATAGCCGACCAATCCAAAGGAGCATTGACTGGGGTAGTTACCCGGTGCGGTGGGCGTGGCTGGATTTGGGCACAACACCGGATCGGTGTATGAGCCAGCGCCGAACAATTCTCCCGAGGAGCCGCCTTCGGCCGGGGATGGTGCACGAAAACCCTTACCCCAGGTGCCGCGTATTGCCAGCTCCTCGATGGGCTGGAATTTAAAGCCGAACTTCGGCGTGGTCGAGGAGCCATAGGTGTCGTAGTGGTCGTAGCGCACCGCGGCGTTGAGCTCGAGCTGCTTGATGACGAGAGCACGCATCATGATTTTTCTCCCTTGAAGCAAGCATGGCCGCGCGGCTGGTTGAACTTATCGAGTGCCTACTGGCGCAGAAAACGGTCACTCGTTTCGCCGCAGAATAGCCTGTTTTCCTTGGTGGTACAAAAAACCTCCCTCGCTGCGATCGATCACGAAGACAGCTCAATCAGGTTTCCATCCAAGCGCAACAGCAGCGCTTTATTCTGGGGCGTCTGGCAGCGCTGAGCATTGCAGATGCGCGCAAACGGTGCGACTCTAATAGGCTGCGTGGCATGCG
Organism: Steroidobacteraceae bacterium; assembly: GCA_049513435.1. Taxonomy (GTDB): domain Bacteria; phylum Pseudomonadota; class Gammaproteobacteria; order Steroidobacterales; family Steroidobacteraceae; genus FEN-1191. The sequence goes on from JBEKWD010000239.1 coordinate 1,692, forward strand.
TTGAGCGCACGACACGATTGCCTACCAAGGCTTAAGAATGATCTTGATATAGCCGTCCTGACGCGCGTCGAACTTGGCAAAGGCGACGGGCGCTTCCTCCAGCGACAGGCGATGAGTGACGATCTGACTTGGTTTGGCGGCGCCGGTGATAATCATGTCGCGCAGCTTGCGTATCCAGCGCTCGTCATCGTCGCGCCCCATCATGATACTGACATTGTTGTTGAACAGCCTGGACCAGGGAACGACGAGTTTGCCTTCCTTGAGGCCTGACTCGCCTGCGCCGGCATCCTTGGGCGGCCACACACCGACGATGCTGATGCGGCCAGCGGGATTGACGAGCTCGGCCATCGCTTCGATGACCCAAAAGGGATCTTCGCGGCTGTAATCTGTCTTCGAACGCGCCTGGAATCCGATCGCGTCGATCGCACAGCTGACCCCGCCCAACGGCGTTTCGAAACGAAAAGCGGGACCGCAGCGCCATTTCGATTGCTGCTCCTTGATCTGCTCGACCGGGTCACTGTGCAGGAAGTTGATTGGGATGGCACCGAGCTCGCCTGCTTTCTCCAGCCGCTCCTTGACGGCATCGACGACATAGATCCGGGCAGCCCCGCGCAGGCGACAAGAATAGGCGGCGAGCAGGCCGATCGCACCGGCGCCGAAAATCGCCACCGTGTCGCCGGGGCCGACGTCGATAACAGCAGTGGCGTGATAGCCCGTGGTAAAAGCATCGGCAAGCAACACGAAATCATCTTCCCACGCGTCACCAGGTTCGCCCGGAAGCTTGAGGCAGTTTGCGTCAGCAAGCGGCACGCGCAAGAACTGCGCCTGGGCACCCTGGTAGCCGCCCTTGTTGGGATAGCCGTAGGCCGCGCCCGCTGCGCCAGGATTCGTGGTGAGGCAGGCTGAGGAGTGCCCAGCCATGCACATGGCGCAGAAGCCGCAACAGATGTGCGTGGGCACGACAACCCGATCGCCCTTGCGCAGGCTTTTGACGGCACTGCCCAGCTCCTCGACGACGCCGAGCGGCTCGTGACCAATGATTCCACCCTCAATGCCGCGCATGCGGCCTTCGTAGAAGTGCAGATCCGTACCGCAGATGGCAGAGGAGGTGATGCGCAGCAATACGTCGGTGGTCTCGCGCATCTGCGCGTCAGGGACTTCGCGCACGAGGATCCGGCGGGTGTCTTCGAGCACTACAGCTTTCATGGCCAATTATTCTCTGATGCGACGCTTGCCCACTTCAGCCGCAATGAAGTGCGAGACCTTCGGTTCGCCCGCGACTTGGAACCTGGAGATAGCATCCTGCACCAAGCGGTCGGCATTGGTTACGCGCTGGTGCTGTCGAAGGTGCTCCAGCCATGATTCGACAAAAAAGGTCTCGCGGAAGGAGCCGCGCTCGGCGACATCCTCGAATATACCCCAGGCGTATGCGCCATCACGACGGCGCTCGCGCCCCAGCTCGCTCAGCGCCGCCAGAAATGCGTCGCGGTCATGCGGGTTTATACGATAGTCGACCGTGACCAACACGGGGCCGCGCGCGCGATCGAGTTCGTGCGTCACGACAGGCACCGGCCAGTGCGATGATGGCGTTAAATCGACGCCCGCGCCGGTCTGCAGTTTCCAACGTCGAGTCAAAGGGATGACGCCGAGCGCGCCGGCGGCAGCAATAAAGTGTGCAATGGGCAGACCAAGAAGCTCGCCGAGCTTGCCCCACACCGCGCTGCCCAGGGTGAGCGCACCGAAAGCAAGCGTCATATAAAAAGCCAGACCGCGGCCTCGTACCCATTCCGGGAGGGAGACTTGCGCGGAGACATTCAAGCTGGCCAATACAATGATCCACGACATGCCTGCAATGATGCATGCAACCAAGGCAATTGCGGCCCCCTGGGCGATGCCAAAGAGTGCCAGCGCAACCGCGGTGCCGAAGGTGCCCGCGGCGACGGTCCGATCCGGCCCGATTCTGGCTTTGAGTCGGCGCAGAAGAAACGCGCCTGCCACAGCGCCTGCTCCGATCGCACCTAGCAGAATGCCATACAGTTCCGGACCACCCGCAATGCGCAGGCGCGCAACCAATGGCAGTAGTGCCCAGTACGCACTGGCGAAAAAGAAGAATCCGATGGCGCGAGCCAGCGTCGCACGCAGGTGCGGATTGTTCCAACCGTAGCGCATTCCCGCGACCATGGCGCTACCGAGGCGCTCTGCGGGCAGTGGATTGACGATCCTCTTGGGCGGGCGCCACCACAACAGCGCCCCCAACACGCCGATGTTGCTGATAGCGTTGCTCCAGAATGGCGCGGCAATGCCCATGCCGGCGATCGCGGCTCCGCCGAGCGCCGGTCCAATCGCACGGCTGATATTGAAGCCGACACTGTTGGCTGTGATCGCGGGCGCGAGCTCTCGCTTGGGCACAAGTTGCGGCACGATGGCCTGCCACGCCGGAGCGGTCAGCACCCCGCAGACGCTAATGACAAATGTGAACGCCAGCACGATGAGCGGCGTGATCACTCCGAGCCAGACGAAGAGGGCGAACAGTGCGGAGATCAGCGTCGTGGCAAGCTCTGCAGCCAGCAAAAGCCGCCGCCGATCAACGATATCCGCAAGCGCACCGGCCGGCAGTGCCAGCAAGACCATGGGCAGCGAGGTCGCGACTTGGACCATCGACACGATCAGGGGATCGGCGCTTAGGCTTGTCATGAGCCAGCCGGATGCGGCGCTGTACATCCAGGTGCCAATGTTCGATACGACGGTGGCGGTCCATATCACGGTAAAGGCGGCGTGGCCGAATGGCTTCCACGGTGATATCGCGGCCTGCGCCGAAGACGAGATCGCAGGGTCAGTTGTAGATTCCGGCGCATCCATGGCGAGTGCCGAGGCTGCAGTTTCGACCGACCTGCGGTAGCGCGCAAGTACTGCATCGGGAGGGCGCCAGTAGCCTTGCCGGCCTTATTGCGTGACGCAGCTCTCGCATCGGATGCAGGCGGCGCTAGCAAGGTCATCCGCCGCGAGACGAAAACGTTCTGTGCAGGAGCACGTTGCACGGGAGTCCTTTTATGTCGAGCCACCGGCCGCGCGTCTGTCTGTATGCCTCCTGGGCCGCGATTGCGGCCCTCGCCATGACGTCGATCGCACACGCCGATGCGCTCTC
>JBEKWD010000240.1:0-4797 GCA_049513435.1 Steroidobacteraceae bacterium
CCTGCTCGGGCCCAACATGCAGATGCCCGGGTTTCGCCAGAACATCAAAGACTACTATCAGGCGTTCGATTTGTTTGTCTGTCCGTCGCGGCGCGAGCCCTTGTCGCTCGTGCTACTGGAGGCGTTTGATGCCGGGCTGCCGGTGATCGGCTCGACTGCCTTGGGACCGCGCGAGCTCATCGAGCAGTACGGTGGAGAGCTTTTTCCAATAGAGGATGTGGCGGCGCTGGCCGCCATTCTTCGCCGCTACAGCGCCTCGCCGCGCCAGCGCCACCGACCGGACCTGAGCGCGCATTACATCGAGAACGTCAGTCCGGCGATCATCGATGTCTACCGCACGCTGATCGCCGAGCGTACTCGCGCTCCCGATGCCTGAGGCTTGCATGGCGGGGGCAGCGCACGATACGACGCTACCGGGCCTGTCTGGCCTGAAGGTCAGGCTGATCGGCAAGGCCAATGGCGTGGGTCTGTCGCGCGATTTCGATTTGTTGTCCACCGCGCTGGCTGCAGCCGGTTGCGAGGTCATGCGCCGGCCCTGCGAGCGCGCTGACCGCAAGCGTCGGCGCGGGGTCTGGAGCAGGCTCGCCGCGCGGCTGCGCCGATTGCCGTTCGCGGCACGCCGACGCCATGCAGCTGCGCTTTATGATCTCAACATCATGCTCGAGCACGTGTGGCCGCAGTTTCTGCACGAGGCGCGCTGCAATGTCGTGGTGCCCAACCCGGAGTGGTTCGATCGGCGCGATGTCGCATTCCTGCCGTGCATCGATCGGATCTGGGCCAAGAGCGGCTATGCGCAGGCATTGTTCGCCGCGCGCGGCTGTTCGAGCTCATGGATCGGATTCGATAGCGAAGAGCGCTATTGTCCGCAGATCGCACGCGAGGAGCGATTTTTCCATCTTGCCGGGCGCAGCCCGCTCAAGGGCACAGGCCGCTTGCTCGCGCTCTGGCGTCGACACGCCGAATGGCCGCCGCTGACGCTCGTGCAGGACCTCGAGGCGCAGACGGGCGAACAAGCGCTGCCCTCCAACATCCTCATTCATCGCGGCTACCTCGGCGATGAGGCGCTGCGCTCGCTGCAGAACTCACATCGCTTTCACCTGTGTACTTCCGAGGCCGAGGGCTGGGGCCACTACATCGTCGAGGCGATGAGCACCCGCGCCGTGACGCTCACCTGCAATGCACCGCCAATGAATGAGCTCATCGATGCGCAACGCGGGCTGCTGGTCGAAGGCCGCAGCGCTGGCCGTCACAATCTGGCCTGCCTCTATCGTTTTGACGATCAAGCCTTGGAGCGCTCGGTCGAGCGCGCCCTTGCGCTCTCGCAGAGCGAAGTGCAGGCCATGGGCGATGCGGCGCGCAATTGGTTTATCTCGAACAAGCGCGGCTTCGCCGGGCGCATCGAGCGCGCGCTGCTCGAGGTCGCAGCGCTCGCGCGTGCGCGGCAGGTGCATCGATGAGCGGCAGTGCGCGCTTGCCCTTGAGCCTGCTGGTATTGACCTGCAATGAAGAGACCAACATTGCACGCTGTCTGGATAGCGTGCCGTTTGCCGATGAGAAGCTCGTCATCGACAGCGGCAGCAGCGATGCCACGCTCGTGATCGCGCAGGCGCATGGCGCGCGCGTCGTGACGCAGAGCTGGCTCGGCTTCGGCCCGCAGCGCCGGTTCGCCACCACGCAGGCACGCCATGCGTGGATTCTGTTTCTCGATGCCGATGAGTGGCTGTCGGTCGAGCTGCAGCGCGAACTCGAGCGGCGCTTGCCCGGGCTGCTCGAGTCGTCCTATGCAGGCGCGTTCCTGCGGCGCACGGCCTGGTTCATGGGCGCGCGCATGCGCTGGTATCGTCCGCTGGCGCGTGAGCGCATCGAGCGCATCTATCACCGTGAGCGAGCGCAATGGACTAATGCTATCGTGCACGAAGCGCTGCGTTTTCAAGGGCCTGCCGTGACGATGCGCGAACCACTGTGGCATGCCTATACCCCGACACTGGTGCAGCGCGTGTTGAAGGACATTTATTACGCCGAGCTGCGGGCACGGGAGTGGACGGTGCACGGGCGCAAGCGCCGGCTCTGGAGTACCCCGTTGATATTTCTGGGGACGTTTCTCAAGGATTACATCCTGCGCCTGGCCTGTCTGGATGGTGCGCGCGGCCTGGCCGCGGCGCAGCTCGCAGCGAGCTACGCGGTGTACAAGCGTCTGCGCCACTATGAAATGTGCGTTTTCCCTGAATCGATCGAGCTCGGCCGTACGGCACTGGAGCGCCATGAGATCGAGCGCCGTGGCCCGTGAGCGCACGCGCGATGTGGTGCTGATTCCGTGTTGGCGCCGTCCTGAGTTCCTGTGGCATTGCCTTGAGAACCTGACCCAGGCCGACGGCATTGAGCAGTTGCAGGTGATTTTTCGGCCCGACCATGGCCACGACCCGGCCATTCTCGAGGTCATCAGCGAATTCGCCGCGCGCCTTGCCGACAGCGAGGTCGATGTTCCGCCGCGCTGCCCATATCGGCGTACCAAGCAGAGCGCCAACGTGCTGACCGGCTACCTGCTGGCCGCGGCGCGCGCACGGGCCTACGTGTTCATGATCGAAGAGGACATCATCGTGGCCCGCGATTTCTTCCGCTGGCACTACGCGGTGCAGGCGGCCGAACCGGAATTGTTCTGCTCGCTCTCGACCCGCAATACCAATCGCGTCGTGCCGGCCAATGACGACCCGCGGCTCTACTACCGCACCACGCTCGACTACTGCTCCCTCGGCGTGTGCTTTGAGCGCTCCGTCATCACGCAACTGATTGCACCGCACGTGCGCCGCGAATACTTCAAGGACCCATCGGCCTACTGTGCGCGCCATTTCCCCTCGAGCCAGGTCAGCGCCGGCTACGTCGAACAGGATGGACTGATTCGTCGCGTGCAGGAAGCGCAAGGCGAACGACGTCCTATTGCCTACCCGTACCGACCGCGCGCTTACCACGCGGGCTTCATTGGCTACCATCGCGCCGGACGTCTCGAGGGCTCGCTGCGCGAGCGCATCCAGCAGGTCGGCAGCATCATCTATAATTCCGAGAGCATGCGGCAAGCCATCGCAAACCCCGAGCATATTGCCGACAGCATTCCAGTACCGCTCGAAACCCCGCCCTGGCAGACCCTATGGTATCGAGCGCTCGCGCAGTGCACCGACAAGCCCGCTGAGATGCGAGCGTGAGGCGCGAGTGCCGCTGCGCTGCTGTGGCTGCGCGGCTCATCGGTGCCGGCGCGCTGTGGTTTTTCAATATGAACGTGCAGGCCAGTGGCACCAGTCCCTACCTGCCGCTGAATCTGTCGCCCGAAATCGAGCGTGAGGTCGAGCGCGTGCTGGTGCTGAGCGGGCGCGCAGTGCTGACGCGCCCGATCCCTATCGACGCGATACTCGAAGCCATGCCGAAGGCCTGCCTGCGCGACGCCGTGCTGTGCCGGCGGGTCAGAGGATATCTGGATCGCTATTTCGGCGATGCCGGGGTCACTGAGGGTAGCATCGAGGTTGCAGCCGGGCACGGAGACACGACGCTGCCCAATGAGCGTGGCGAGCGGGCCGATTCGCCCGTGGATGGCTCAGTGGTCGCGTTCTATCGTCCCTATGATCACCTGTTGCTCACGGCCGGCGGTGTCGCTTACGCCGGCGCCGATGCGCGCTTCAATCCAGACGGCACGATGCTGAGCACGGGCGATGAATATCTTCAGCTCGATGCCGGCTATCGCGATCATTGGCTCTCCCCGATGACCGACAGCAGCATGCTGATCAGCACCGAGGCGCCGACACTGCCCTCGATCACGTTATCAAACCCGCGACCCATCGGCTCGCTGGGCTTTCAGTACCAGTTTTTTCTGGCGCGCATGGGTTACTCGAAGGATATCCTCTGGCAGGGAGTAGACACGGCCGGCTACCCGCGTCTGGCCGGCGCGCACATTGGTTTCGAGCCGGTTGCGGGCTGGGCGTTCTCGGTCAATAGCCTCTGGCAGTTTGGCGGCGGCGGCCGCCCGGGCTCGATCAGTGAATTCCTTAAGAATCTGTTCAAATCTACCAGCCTCGCCGAGACCGCCGCGGGCTCGCCGGATCTGGATAGCCGCTTCAGTAATCGAGCCGTGTCAATCACGAGTGCCTACACGTTTCCGACCCGCTCGCCGTTTGAAGCCTACGTGGAGTATGCGGGCCGCGACACGCTGCATGGCGAGTTCTACGCCTTTCATCAAACGGACCTGTCAGTCGGACTGCATTTTCCGGAGCTGCTCGATCGCTTTGACCTGACGCTGGAGGCCTCGGAATGGCAGAACGGCTGGTATACCGACTACGTCTGGCTCGACGGTATGACCGTCAATGGCTACGTCCTGGGCAACTGGGGAGCGGACTGGCGTACGTTCTCCAATGCTGTGGGCGCGCAGTCGGAGATGGCGAGCCTTAGCTGGCCGCTGCAGTCGGGCGATTCCCTCTATGTGCGCTTGCGTACGCTGCAGAATCAAAACTACCTGGGTGAGTCTTACCATCGCGCCGATATGGCGACGCTGGAGTATTCGCAGCCGCGCAATGGTTACACGCGCGGGCTTGAGCTCGACGCCGGCCGCGATTCATTCGACAGCAACTTCGTGCGCCTCGCCGCATTCGTGCGCTTCGATGGCGGCGATCCGTATCGATTCGAGCCTAGCGAGGACAACGATGAGCAGAACGGGCACGGCGCGGACGATGACGATGAGACGGCGGGTCTGGGACTGGAGCGATTTGTCGATTTAGGTGTGAGCGGGGGCCGCCTCGGGCTCGATCTGGGCGGCTT
>JBEKWD010000241.1:0-4782 GCA_049513435.1 Steroidobacteraceae bacterium
CAATCCCAATATAGACCTGCCGCGGCCAATAGTCGGGCTCGGCCCGCAATGATCGCATTATGGCGAGGTTGTCAGAGGCGGAGCGAGCCAGGACATCGAAGAACTCCGTGTCCACGGGGAAGTCAACGCGTTCGGCGATCTCCTGTTGCAGTTCCCCAGCCTGCAGGGCGTTTAGCGAGCGACTATGAGCGGACATTTCAACAGCGGCCACGGCGACGATGAGAATGAAGGCAATGACAGCGAAACCCCGCTTTTCACTCGGCCGCTTCAGGGCGCCCAGGAAGAGCGGCAGGATCGTGACCGGTAGAAAGACGAGGAAGTAGAGCTCATGTATCAAGATGCTCGCTACCGCACAGACTAGTGCGGCGCCGGCCTGCGCCGCGCCACGCAAACACAGCACGAGCAACGCCAGGCCGAGCAGTGGAATATCGAGATACCCGACCAGGTGTGCAAGGACAGTCACCGCAAAGCTTGCGGCGAACGCGGCGATCAGCAGGCCTCGGTCGAGGGCCCGCAGCTCGCGCGATTTCCATATGTACCAGGCGAAGCCGATCACGACAATCGCCAGCAGAATTTCTGAGACGAGCGCGAAGCGGCTGTAGTTCTCCAGGCCGAGCGAGAGGCTCCTGGCCAATGCGCCGAATAGGCCGCGCTTGACGAAGCCGTGCTCATAGCCAATTTGCGCCTGAGTCGCCGCCCAAAGATTTGGACGTCGAATCCCCTTTAGAATCGCGATCGCGCCGAACGCTGCCGCCAAAACCGTCCAGGGTAACCCCTCGCGCTCCGGCACTTGCGTGGCTCGCGTATTATTCGCCATTCCGCTAGCGATTTCCCTCATTCGATCTGTCCATTGATGACCCGTCCCAAGCGTGACATCCGGCTCTGGTGGAGAAGAATTCTCTCACTATGTTAGCAAGATTGGATCGCGCTCTGCTCTAGCCCGTTGTCAGCTGATCGGGCAGCTGCAGGGCGGGACGCTGGAAAATTCCGGTAATCATCCCGGGACGCAGCATCTCGATCGAGGCCGGCCTAGCGACGTAATAGCCCTGTGCGAACTCGACCCGCAGGCGCTTGAGCTCGGCAAAGACTTCGGCGGATTCCACTTTTTCGGCGATGGTGGCAATGCCCAGCGTGCGCCCCACGTGACTGATCGCTTCCACCATGCTGCGATCGACCGCGTCAGTCGTGACGCTGCCGATAAACTGGCCGTCGATCTTGAGAAAGTCCACCGGCAGGTTCTTCAGATAATGGAATGAGGATAGTCCACTGCCGAAATCATCCAGTGCAAAACGGCAGCCGCGCGCCTTGAGCTCGCGCATGAAAAACAACGCATCATCCATGCTGGTGATCACGGCGGTCTCGGTGATCTCAAAGCACAGTCCGCGCGCTATGTTGGGGTCCTCGATCAGCGTGAGCAGGAAGTCCAGAAATGTGCGATCACTGAGCGAGGTGCCCGACACGTTCAGCGCGAACAGAAATGGTGGCTCGCTGCCGCTGGCGTGCTCTTTGAGCGCCTTGACGGCCCGCTGCACCACCCAGCGATCGATCGCTGCAACCATGTTGTAGCGTTCGGCGGCCGGGATGAACTCGCCCGGCAATATCAGCTGGCCGTCGTCGTCACGCAGCCGCACCAACAGTTCGCAGAACGCCGGCAGCGTCGGCGCCGGGGCACCGGTGGGCGCGATGCGCTGGTAATACAGCTCGAGGCGCCCCTCATCGACCGCCCGTGTCACCCGGCTGACCCAGTACATCTCGCGATGACGGCCCGAGACCTCGTTTGAATCGTAGAGGTGCACGCGGTTGCGGCCCGAGTCCTTGGCCGCGTAGCAAGCGATATCGGCCGCACTCAACAGGCTGGCTGAGCTTTCACTCTCGCGCGTGATCTCGACCACCCCAATGCTGGCGCCGATGCCGGTGGTGTTCTCCTCCCAGCTGAAGCGGTAGTCGCGGATCGCCTGGCGGATGTTGTCCGCGATTTTCGCGGCCTGCTCGATCGTACAGCCGTGCACAAGGATGCCGAATTCATCGCCCCCGAGCCGGGCGATGGTATCGGCGGTACGCACGTGGGCCTGCAATACCCCGGTGACATCGCGCAGCAGACGATCGCCGGCCGAATGCCCGCAGGTGTCGTTGACGACTTTGAACTGGTCCAGATCCACGTACAGCAGCGCATGCGGTCCCTGGTCCTGCCGCGCGCTCTGCAGTGCCTCGGACAGCCGGTTATCGAATTCGCGCCGGTTGATCAGCCCCGTCAAGGCATCGTGACTGGCCTGGTAGGACAGCGCGCGTTTGAGACGCCGCTCTTTGGTCACGTCCCGGAATACGACCACCGCGCCGACAATAGTGCCGCCGCGGTCTCGGATCGGGGCGGCCGAGTCCTGAATCGCAATTTCCTGTCCGAGTCGATTACGCAATACGCTGTGCTCGGCAAAATGCACGAGCTGTCCTTCGCGCAGGCAACGCACCAGCGGATTCTCGAGCATCTCGTGCGTGACCTCGTCCAGCAGCCGCAACACGGTGCCGAGCTTCTCGCTGCGCGCGTCCACGTTGCGCCAGCCGGTGAGCTGCTCGGCCACCGGGTTCATGTAGTCGATGCGTCCCTCACGGTCGGTCGTGATCACCGCATCGCCGATCGACTGCAAGGTGACCTGCGCGCGCTCCTTCTCGTCGAACATGGCCTGTTCGACGCGTTTGCGCTCACTGATGTTGGCCATTGAGCCTTCGTAGGCCACGACGCGCTCTTCGTTGTCGCGGATCACGCGCGCGCTCTCGAGCACCACGAGGCGCGAGCCATCGCGGCAGCGCAGCTCGAACTCGGCGTTGCGGATCTCGCCGTGCAATTGCAGCGAGCACTCGAACTCCGCCCGCTGAACCGGGTTCCAGTAGAGCACCGACAGACCCGGCAGCGCATAGATGTCCTCGGCGCGCTCGAAGCCGAGCATTTTCACGAATGCCGGATTGACCTCGAGCATGCGGCCGTCGGCCGCGCATTGATACACGCCTTCGAGCATTCGATCGTAGAGGCTGCGAAACTTCGCCTCGCTCGCGCGCAGCGCTTCGGCGCCGCGGCGGCGCTCGATGGCGATACCAGCCAGACGAGCGGCGTGCGCCATCAGCTCGATATCGCGCGGCTGCGGCGCGCCGCTCTGCGGCCGATAGATGCTCAGAGCCCCAAGTACGCGCCCGTTGGCAGTCTTGATTGGCACCGCCCACGCAGCCTGGAAACCCGCTTCCAGGGCGAGCTCGCGGCGCCGTTGCCAGAACGCATCCTGCGCGACGTCGGCGACCATGACGTTGCGCCCCAGATACACTGCGGCGGCACTCGAGCCATTGCGGATATCGATCGTCATGCTCTTCTCGAGCGCGCGCCAGCGCTCCGGCACGCGCCGGCCGATGACCTCGGCAAAGCTCTGCGAATCACCGCTCAGCAGATTGATCGTCGCGGTGAAGCTGCTGCTGATCGATTCAATCAGATCTGCAATCGACTCGAGCGCCTCGTTCAGCGGCGCATCGGCCGCTATGCGCTCGAACACATTGCGCTCCCCAGCCGTGATGCGCTCGGCCCGGCGGCGCGCCGCAATGTCCGTGATGCTCGCACGCAGCAGATGGGCCGCCCCTGGCAATTCCATCAGACGCACTTCGGTCTCGACTTCGTGCCCGTGGCCATCGCGGTGCACCCATTCGAACACCTGCGGCTCTCCGGCCGCCGCGCGCGCGCACAGCCCGGCAAACAATTCGGCGGCATCGGCCCCGCCCACCTGGTGAGCCGCGGACACATCGCGCGCCGTCAGCTGCGGCAGGCGCTCGCGACTCACACCGAAGAAGCGCAGCGCATTGTCGTTGGCATCGACATAGTGCCCGGACTGACGGTCGATCACGACGATCAACTCCGGTGCGCTTTCGACCAGCGTACGGTAACGCGCTTCGCTATCGCGCAGCGCCTGCTGCGTGCGTGCGCGCTCACTGGTATCGCGCAAGCAGATCACGAAGGCATCCCGGCGGCCCAGTTGCACGCCACTGATTATCAGCTCGGCCGGAAAGCGGTGTCCGTCCTTGTGCCGCGCGTGCATCTCATGCGGGCGCAGATCGCCGCGCGATTCGTCAGCCTGCGAGGCCAGCGCCTGCAATCCCTGCTCGATCGAGCCATTCAGCGGCAGCTCGGGCAAGAGCCTGGCGATCGAGCGACCAATGACCTCCGAGCACGAATAACCGAAAATGCGCTCACCGGTCGGATTGAAGATCTTTACGGTGCCGTCGGCGTCAACGGTGATGACCACGTCCTTGATGTGATCGAGTATCACCTGCCAATGGCCGGCATCCTCGCCACCGAGGCCCTCATCGACCGCACGCGCCTCTTCGGCGATCAATTGCATCGAGCGCACGACGCCACGGCGCTCGTCTTCAAGCTGCTCGTAGTAATTGCTGATCAGTGGCAGCAGCGATGCCAGCTCGGTGCGATCACCCCCGGTTAGTCGTGCCTGTTCAATCTGCTCGCGCAGTCGCGGATGCAACGCGTGCAACGCCACGCGGCCACGCTTGCGCGGCGTAGGCTGCAGCACTGGAACGGCGTCGAATGCCACGGGTTGTTGTGACATAACCTGGCACTGTGGCGAGACTGGAGTTCATCATACGAAGCGCTCCAGCGACGCCGCGTGAAGCAGTGCCGATTTTCGCAATAGCGAGCGCCGCGGCCGTCAGGAGCTGTGACTGGTGGCGATCAATGGAATGGTATAAGTGCGCGCTACCGAGCCGTTGTCCAGATCGATCAGCAGCGTGGCACTC
>JBEKWD010000242.1:0-4771 GCA_049513435.1 Steroidobacteraceae bacterium
GCGCGCAGCTCCTCCGTCCAATGCCCGGCACAGCCCAGTGTCCATGGCACGCGATGCCAGGCAACGGCAACGCCGTGCTGGAACTCTTCCCGGTATTGCGCATGAATCTGGCTGCCGTACTCCACGGTGCGCCGGATGCGCTCCTCGGGCGGCATCGCCGTGTACTGGACTGCATTCGGACCGAAGGTGTAGGCCCCGAGCAATACGCCAGGCCCGTCATCGAAATAGCGGCTGTTCGGATAGCCGATCAGCGCGTTGGGCAAGTCCGTATAAGAGATGCCGCCGTAAATGGATTCGTCCTGTTCCCAAAAGCGGCGCTTGAACTGCAGTCCGACCTTGATCGCCGCATCGTAAGAGAGCGCATCGATCGCGCTTTTCATCGGTGCTGCGACATTCATCGGGATCTGGCTCAGGATCGAGGCCGGAATCGTGCAGATACACCATTGCGCCTGCTCGAGCTGGACTGGCCCGCCGCTTCTGCTGTCCTGATAGGACACGGTGACGCCGCGCTCGTCCTGCTTGATGCCGGTCACTTTCGCGTTGTAACGAATCAGATTCCCGAGCTCGCGGCCGAACGCCCGGCCGATCATGCCCATGCCGCCGACCGGCTGAAACAGCGAGCTTTGCAATTCGTAAATATGTCCCGCGGTCAGGCCCCACCAGAGCCGCGATTGCAGCACCTCGCGCAGTGCCAGCGGCTCGGAAGGCGTCGCCGTCGAGGTCAGACCGCCGCCCGGATCGGACACGTAGCCCCTGCGCTCGCTCGTGGAGAGACTTTTTTTGTATTCATAGTTTTGATCCAGTGCCCCCCATGTGCGCATGGCTTCGAGCAATACCTCCTTGTCCTCTTGAGTCACGGCCTGATCGAGCTGACTTTGGTTAGCCGCTTTCGCGAGCAGTTCGGCCACATGGCCGTTGAAGTCCGCTTGCACTTCCCGATAGCGCTGCGCTTTGCCACCGAAGGCTTTGGAGGAATGCAGGTAGGTCGCGTAATTGACCTGCGTGAAGGGCTCGAGCTGCACCTTGAGGCGCTGGCAATAATCGAGTACCGCCCGATGGTGATAGGGAATGCGCCACGGACCCGGGTTCAGATACAGGCCCTCGGCGAATTGCACGTGCTGCGTAAAGCCGCCCAGTTCCGTATAGGTATCCCCGCCATACAGCGACCAGTTGCGGCCTCCGGGTCGATCGTTGTATTCGAGTACCTGCACCTTGTAGCCGGCGTTGCGCAGCTCCAGCGCGGCCGTCATGCCCGCCAGACCCGCGCCCAGGATCAGGACCGAGGTACCCTTTGGGTCGCCCTCGAGCCGGATGGGCCCGCTATAACCGGACTCGCCCGCGTGCCCCAGTTGCGACATCGCCTCATACATGACCGCGCTGCCAGCGATCATGCCAATCATTTTGAACAGCGAGCGTCGGTTCATGGGCGCTGCAGGTTCATGCGCTCGCATCGGTTGCCTCGTGACTCATCATGGCCTGATCATGGGTGCAACTATGATGCCATCGATTGCACAGCTGCTGCCAGCCGGCGTGGCATCGGCCGAGGTCGAGGGCGAGGAGCCACATGGCTACCTGTTGGCGCAGGAGGCCGCCCAAATCCGCGGCGCCGTCCGGAGCAGGCGCCAGGAGTTCACGGCCGCGCGCACCTGCGCGCGCCAGGCACTGCGCGAGCTCGGGCTGCCCGAGACTGCGATCCTGCGCGGTGAGCATCGCGAGCCGCTCTGGCCAGCCGGCGTTGTCGGCAGCATCACGCATTGTCCTGGCTATCGCGCTGCCGCTGCCGCCAAAATTGCCGACGCGCTGGCGCTCGGCATCGATGCCGAAGTGCACGACAAGCTGCCCGCGAACGTACTGGAGCGTGTGTCGAATCCAGAGGAGCGCGCCTGGCTCTCGAGTGCGCCCAAAGGCTTGCATTGGGACCGTGTGCTCTTCAGTGCGAAGGAGAGCCTTTATAAAGCATGGTTTCCGCTCACGCGGCGCAAGCTGGGTTTCGATGAGGTCAGCGTGAGCTTTGAACCCGGCTCCGGGGCTTTCGCGGCGAGGCTGCGCGTTGCGCCAGTATCGGGCCCCGACCTGCAGTTTTGCACGTTTGCAGGGCGCTTCCTGGTAGACAACGGCCTCGTCCTGACCGCAGCAGTGCTGCAGCCTCATGCTTGATGGGGGCTTGCCAGATACCCCTGCTCGCGAAACCATCCGACGGCGTCCTCGAGCGCCCGCGTTGGCTCGCGCGAGCTATAGCCGAGCTCGCGAACCGCCTTGTCGCTGGAGTAGTACATGCGCTTGCGCGCCATGCGCACGCCTTCGACCGTAATGCGAGTGCTGCCCCCGGTGGCTCGGGCCCAGGCTTCGGCTGCATAGGCAATGGGCAGTATGGCAACGCGCGGCAAGCGAATGCTCGGGGCCTTGCGCCCGACGATGCGCGCAATCTCGCCCAGGATCGCGCGCAGCGTCATGTCCTGCCCACCCAGAATGTAGCGCTCGCCGATGCGTCCGCGATGAAACGCGAGCAAATGGCCGGCCGCGACATCATCGACGTGCACGACGTTCAGGCCCGTATCAATGTATGCGGGCATGCGACCGCAGGCGGCATCGAGCACCAGCTGTCCGGTCGGCGTGGGCTTCACGTCACCCGGTCCGATCGGTGTCGAGGGATTGACGATGATCACCGGCGAGCCATCGCGGGCCAGGTCGAGCACCAATTGCTCGGCCAGGAACTTCGAGCGCTTGTAGTGGCCGATCATATCGGCGAGCCCAACGCTTGTGTCCTCGCGACCGGGCGAGCCGTCAGCGGGCAGGCCGATGGTAGCCACGCTGCTGGTATAGACGATGCGCGCGGTCCCGACGAGGCGCGCGGCCTGCAGAATGTTGCGCGTGCCTTCTACGTTCGTACGATACAGCTGCGTGGGCTCGAGTGCCGCGAGCCGGTAGTCTGCCGCCACATGAAACAAGGCCTCGCAGCCCGCCAGCGCGCGCTCGAGCGAGGCGCTGTCCGCCAGATCCCCTGTGACGATTTCCACCGCGAGCTGCTGCAGATTGCGACGGTCGGAGTCCTTGCGCACGAGCACGCGCACCTGCCAGCCTTGCCGCAGCAGAGCCCGGGCGACGGCCGAGCCGACGAAGCCGCTCGCCCCGGTGACCAGGGCCCTCATGGGCTGACGTCTGGGGCACCTGCAAAGGCGTGCGGTGCGAGCGAGCCCACGCGCGCGAGCGCCGCGAGCGAGCGGCTCGCGGCCCGATAGCGCCTGGCCAGGCGGATCAATGGCGCAAGCTCAGCCGGCGAGCGCGTCAACGCGAAGATCAGGCGCCAGAGCCGCAGATGCCCGGCATGATCGGCCGCTGCGGCGACCGCCGCCGGCAATGCATCGCAGGCGCCATCGATGATCACGCGCACGGCGATGAATGGCAGCTCGCGCGCCTGGGCGGCCTGCGCTACCGCGAGGCTCTCCATGTCCACCGCTGCCGCGCCAGTTTGCGCAAACACAGCGGCCTTGTCCGCAACGCTCGCGATCGCGCGCGTGCTGGTCAGCAATTTGCCGCGCGCCACGGGATGATGCGCGCTGACCGCGGCGCTGAGCCGCTCGCGCCAATGAGGCGTCGTCATGACCGAGATGCCGTCGAGGCCGACGATCTCACTGGGCAGGAAGATAGCGCCGGCAGCCAATGCCGGATCGAGCCCGCCGGCCATGCCCCAGCTGGCCAGCGCGGTCGCCCCGGCATCGAGCAAAGCACGCGCGCCGCGCGCAGCCGCCGCGCAGCCCATGCCGCTGACGGCCAGCAGAGTTCCATCGCTCAATGTGGAGATCGGCGCTTGCTGTCGTGACGCGGGACCCAGATGACGTGCCTCGGCCGGCAAGGCGCAGACGATCCCGACTAGCCTCAATGCGCAGCCCCGGAGCGCAGAGCGTGCCGATACGCCGCCAGCGCCCAGAGCGGGAAATAGGCGCAATAGCCGTGATACTTGAGATAGAACACGCGCGGGAAGCCCGGTGCCGTGAAGCTCGGATCGCTCCAGAGCCCATCGGCCTGCTGTGTTCGCAGCAAATAGTCGATGCCGGCGCGCACGCACGCCGAGCCGCCCTCCCCGGCTGCCAGCAGCGCGAGCAGCGCCCAGGCGCTCTGATAGGACGTGCTCGCCATCAGGCCCGCGGGTTTCGGCTCGCGCACGTAGCTGTCGTTGCTCTCGCCCCAGCCCCCATCGGGATTCTGCCGCGATTGCAGCCAGCGCACCGCGCGCCGCACGGTCTCATCCTCGGCGCCGATACCCGCGCGCGCCAGGGCCGTGAGCACTGACCAGGTACCGTAAATAAAATTGGTGCCCCAGCGGCCGAACCATGAGCCGTCCGTTTCCTGCTCGTCGCGCAGGAAGACGATGGCCCGCTCGAGCGCCGCTTTGTCCTGCGGCCGGCCTACCAGCGCCAGCGCGGTGACGACACGCGCGGTGACATCGCTGGTCGGCGGATCGAGCAGCGCTCCGTGATCGGCGAATGGAATGTAATTAAGATTGTAGTGAACATTGTCCACATCGAATGAGGCGAAGCCGCCATTGGCGCTTTGCATGCCGACGAGCCAATTCAGGGCCCGATCGAGACTCTCGGCGTAGCGCGCCGGATTGCCGGCCAGCTGCATCGTCCAGGCGATCACGCCCGTGTCGTCCAGGTCCGGATAAAAGCCGTTCGCGAACTGAAAGGCCCAGCCGCCGCCGGCCAGAGCAGGGCGACTGATGCGCCAGTCCCCAGGCTCATCGCGCAGTTGCTGCGAGCGCAGCCACTGG
>JBEKWD010000243.1:0-4762 GCA_049513435.1 Steroidobacteraceae bacterium
GCCACAGTGACTTGTCTTGTGAGTGCTGAGTTGGCCGAATATGCATTCCATATGCGCTTGGGTATCGATACTCTTTTTGCGGTACCGTTCGTTGGCCTCGATGCCGCCTATCCCGGACGAATGTCGGGAAATACGATTGCTTGCTTACTTCTCATATGCGGCGGCCAATTCTGTATGTCGAAGCCGGACAGGGATGCCGGCGCCGCAACCACCGCCGCTGTAGTAATGAAAACACTCGCCGGCGGAATCGCCTTTGTCGCTTTGCTTGGTTACGTGGTGGAACTCAAGAATGCCTACGGATGGACCGATTCCGTGGGAATGTCGATACGCTCTTGGGCGGGATTTCTGCTTTTAATCATAGCGAGGATTGCCGCTCTATGGCAGCGTGACATTCGGGACAAGCCCAACCTGCCGAACTGGTTCCTGCCCTTTTTAACAATCGCCGTAGTCACGATATCTATAGGCCTGATCTGGGTATTTAGTAGCCCTGTCGCCAGGCCGTTCATGCTCGATCCTCGATTTTCGGCGCTTGCCCACCGGATATCTGCCACAATAATTCTGAGCGTAGGTACGCTCATCATTCTCGGAACGATTAGCGTGTTGGCTGCAAGGCACAAAGCGATGACGGCGCGGGTGGGCGAGCAGAAGCTTTCTTCAGTGCAAGCGCAGCTGGAGTCGACGCTCGAAGCCAGCTCGGTCGGGACCTGGACCTGGGATATCGCCAGCGACCGCTTGATTGCCGACGAATTCACGGCCCGCATGTTCTCGATCGCAGCGAGCGCGGCGGCGGAAGGACTACCCGCGGCAGCCTATCTGCAAGTCGTTCATGAGGAGGATCGCACGGACGTCGCCGACGCCCTCGAACGCGCGATCCAGCTCTGCGGCGCCTACGATATCGAATATCGAGTCCGGCAAAGCGACGGAGCATTCCGGTGGCTGCAAGCGAGGGGGCGAGTTGAGTCCGACGGCGCGGGCCACGCCACGTATTTTCATGGAGCGGTGATTGACATTACCGATCGGAAGCTCTCGGAGTTGTCGTTGCGCGACAACAATAAGCAGTTGGAGAGGTCCAATCGCGATCTTGAGGATTTTGCTTACATCGCCTCACATGATTTGAAGACGCCGCTTAACGGAATAAAAAGTGCCGCTTTATGGCTCGAGGAAGACTTGCACGATCTTTCGGACGAGTCGCGAAAGGTGCTCGGACTTATGCGAAGCCGGATCAGCCGCATGGAAAGACTGCTCGATGATCTGCTCACCTATTCACGAGTTGGCCGCACCGATACGGCCGCCAGTGAAACTAATTTGGCGGATATCTTCGCCAGTATCATCGAGGTCTTGAATCCGCCGGCGCACATTCAGGTTCGCGTTGAAGGCGGACTCCCGGTGATTGTTACGGCGGGTGCGCAGCTGGAACAGGTCTTGAGAAACCTCATTAACAATGCCATCAAGCACCACGATAAACAGAAAGGAGAGGTGGTCCTGTCCGGAAAGCGCGCAGGGGACTTCGTGGAATTCGTCGTTCGTGATGACGGCCCGGGGATTCTGCCCCAATTCCACGATAAAATTTTTCAATTGTTCCAGACGTTGAAGCGGCGCGACGAAGTGGAAGGTAGCGGAATGGGGCTGGCGATAGTAAAGAAATTAGTGGAACAGCAAAATGGTTGCATTACGGTCCACTCACAAGGAAACGGCACAGGGGCGGAATTCCGTTTTCAGTGGCCGACACGGCCTTCCACTTACGACGCCGAGGAGTTGGCCCATGCTTGAACCGAAAACCGCACAGTTACTGCACGTCGAGGACGACGATCTATGCCTGATGGGGCTGCACCGTGCATTCAAGATTGCCAAGATCGCGAACCCCATTGCATTCGCACACGATGGCATAGACGCGCTGGACATGTTGCGCGGGACAAACGGGCGTGCCCGCCTACCGCGCCCCTTTTTGGTTCTCCTTGACCTCAACATGCCGCGCATGAATGGTATTGAATTTCTCAAGGAGGTGCGAAAAGACGAGGAGCTAAAGAAGAGCATTGTCTTCGTTATGACTACCTCTGACACCGACGAGGACAAGGTGGCGGCTTATAACCTCGGGGTAGCCGGCTATATCCTCAAGAGCAATCCGGCGAATGCATTTCTGGAAGCAACGGCGCTTCTGGATACCTATTGGAGGGTAGTTGAATTCCCCGCTGCGTGAGCGACGATATTCAATCGGGAATAGACGGGCTAGTCGGAGTGGAGGCGCATTATCGGAGCAACATCATCATCGAAATGATCCGCGCGCTAAGGCAGCACGCGACAAAGGCGCTATCGAGGAAGCAGCCACCCTATTGGGCCACGTCAGCAGCGAGACGACGAAGCGAATCTATAAGCGAAATTTGACGCGGGCCAAGGCCGGAAAATGCTGTCCAGAACCAACTCGCACCGCGCGCTCACGCACGTTCTGGGGAAAGGTCTGCGTATCCACACGATCGCGATCCGCCGGCGCCAGCGTCCGCCACGCATTTACAAATAGCAGGCTTCTGTCCGGTGAACCCTCTTTCTCTTCGTACGCATCCATATATCGCATGCGTTGATTGATATGCGAAAGAGCGGCGCTCTTTGAAACTCCTTTACACTCCTCGCCGACACGCACACGCTCATCTCAATCTGTTCCAACAATCAGCGAATCAGGTGCGGTGGTTGGGCGCTGACGCCTTGACAGCCACCATCAGATTGGTTCGCACCTGCTCGACGGTCTTGCGCTTGGACAGGTACCTGCGTTGGTATGAGCCCGAAGGGCAAGCGGACATCGGCCAGAGGCGGGTTTTGGGTCACAACGGGAAGTAGAGGCTGTCATTGGCGGTCCTGATTTGGCAGCCTCAAAGCGGTCGCTCGCACCTGCCGCTGTGAAGCCATCAATTAAGTAAGGATTTCTTGGGTGTTTTTCCTAATGATCCTTCAGGCGGCTCCTCGGTAGCGTTCTCTGTAATAGCCATCTTCAAATTATTGGTGATTAACCGCACTTCTGACGCCGAGGCCGTCGATGAACGACAGCAACTTGGGTGCTACGCGCTCCGGCATCTCGGTGTGTGGATAGTGCCCGGCACCGTCAATAATCAGGCTCTCGGCATGGAGCTCGGAGGCAAGCCAGCGAGCTTCCGCGGTAGCATCCGGGAAGTCCGGATCGTGTGTGCCCATCACGACGAGGGCGGGGACCCGGCTCTGGGGTACGATGGCTGCGGTATCCGCCTTGGATAGGCTGATCATCGCTTGAAGCGCAGTCATACGTCCTGGTTCGTGTAGATTTTCTGTGATTGCAGCTTTGACCTGGTCCTGGTCTGCAGGCTTGTGCATCGGGAAGAGACTGTTCCAATAGGTGATCCAGAACCACACTCGCCACGGCCCCGCAAAGCCGATGCTCAAAGTAAACTTCGCGAACCAAGGCACTTTCACGTCGCGCACAAGCGGACCCAGCAGCACCACGCCGCCCACGCGCGCCGGAGAATCGTGCGCTGCCCACAATGCGGACCCCGCAGCGAAGGAATTGCCGAGGATGATCGCCGAACCCGCGTTGAGATGCTCCAGCAGTGCCAGCGCATCGCGGCCCACGGCATGCGCCGAGTAGTCGTTCCACCGCGCCGACGTCTCGCCGAATCCGCGCACATCCATCGTAATGACTCGGTATCCTGCGTGCTGTAGCGCCGGGCGCAGCAGCCGATACTCCGACCGCAAATCACCCATTCCCGGGATCGCCAGGATCAGCGGGCCATTGCCGCCCGTATCGTCATACGCGATTTGGCCGCCATCGACAGCGAGGAAGCGAGTCTTCGTGGCAGTCAAACTTCCGGACCCTGCAGGCGCGGCAAGTGCAATGGTGGCGGCCGGGGTCGTACCGATCAGCGCGGGGGACGTAAATTTCGTAGACATGGGACGCTCCAGCGTGTTGAGCCACAGTTTATTAATTAACAGCACAGCGGAAGGCCGGAGCTATTCAACCAGCACTATCACTGTCTCCGGCGTAAAGGACAGAAAGGTCCTCATCTGCATCTGTAGTTTGGCAGAATGCGGCCAGGCCTCTGTGCGTTAGCCTACCCTGAGGCCAGCGCGGGACCGATCGGCGCGGAGTTCAGGAGTTTCGTGGGCGCGGGATCTCCAAGCGACCGTCGTCGCGTCGGTTGCAAACGACAGTCGCTGACCGGCCACAGGCAATGGGCACTCAGGACCGGCGCGCAGATCTCCAGAAAGCAGTCAGTCGACTAAGACTATTCAAGGCCTTTTCGGCTACGTGATCGCCTTCTTTGCGCTGCGAGGAATGCACCGTACGCTCGCTAAGGTGTTCGGCGTCGAATGAACGTTGACGTGCGGCAGCGAACGGACGACTGGACAGCACACTGAGTACGCTGACCGATGAGTAGAGCCGGGACACAATTTAGCTGTGCGCGACCCGTTCAACAGCGTCCCGTGACTTGGCGCGAACTGGTGGCGGTGGATCGACGGGCCAACGCTCCTGCGTCATTCAGATCACCTCACGAGGAAGACCGCATGAAGAATCACGTCAAGAAGAATATTGAAATTGTCCCTGCCAATTTCACTTCCGTTACTCCATGGATAGTCTCCAGTTCGACATCGAAGATGATCGATTTTCTTACTGCTGCTTTTGAGGCGGAAGAAATTCCCCACAGTAGAATTAAGAACAAGGAAGGGGTGATCATTAACGCGGTAGTAAAGATAGGGACCGCGATGGTGATGCTCTTTGACTCAAGAGAGGGCTGGTCACCCA
>JBEKWD010000244.1:0-4757 GCA_049513435.1 Steroidobacteraceae bacterium
GGCTGGACAGCCGTCGGCGCGCTGTGGCTCACGAGCTTCTTCATGTCGATCATGTTCCCGACCATTTTCGCTCTGGGCGTGGAGGATCTCGGAGACGAAACCGAGCTCGGATCATCCTTTCTGATCATGTCCATTATTGGCGGCGCTATCATTCCGCCTCTGACCGGCTTGCTCTCCGATCGCCTCACGGGTATCCGTCACGCGATGATCGTGCCGGCCCTGTGTTTCCTGATCTGTCTGGCCTTCGCAATCATGGTGCCGCGCATGCGGCGGAATAATGCCCCGTGAGCCAGCGCCTTTGCTTCGCATTGGATCTGGTGAAGGATGCCGCGCTCATCCAGGAGTACTGCCGCATGCATGAGCTGGGCTCGGTCTGGCCCGCGGTGATCGAGCATATCCGCGCACGAGGCGTGGAATCGATGGAGATCTGGCAGCGTGGCGATCGTCTGTTCATGATCGTCGAGGCGGCGGATGATTATCCGCGGCATGACCCCTCGCTCACCAATCGGCAGGAAAATGAGCGCTGGGAAGCGTACATGGGGCGATTTCAACGCGTGCTGCCCGATGCCAGTGCAGGTGAAAAGTGGGCACCGATGCGCCGTATCTTCCGGCTGGGTGATCACGCTGGACGCAACCCGTCGTGAGCGCAGCGCTCGCAATGCGCGCTGTTGGCAGCACGAAGCTCAGGATCAGCGAGCTGGGATTTGGCACCGCCCCGCTGGGCAATCTCTATCGCATTATCGGCGATAGTGATGCCAGGGATACCATCTTTGCGGCGCTCGAGGCGGGCATCGGCTATTTCGACACCGCACCCTATTATGGTTTTGGGCTCAGCGAGCGGCGCCTCGGGGATGTGCTGCGCGGTGCCGATAATTTCGTACTGTCGACCAAGGTCGGTCGGCTGCTGCAGGCGGATGCGAGTGTGCGCGGGTATGCCGAGCGTTGGGGCTTTTATTCCCCGCTGCCATTTGAGCCGGTCTATGACTACAGTTTCGATGGCGTGATGAAATCGTGGGAATCGAGTCTGCAGCGACTGGGCCTGGCCCGAATCGACATTCTGTACGTGCACGACATCGGTCGCTTGACCCATGGCGATCGGCATGAGAGCGCCTTTCGTGAGCTCACTCATGGCGGAGGATTTCGGGCGCTGGAACAATTGCGCGCCGACGGGGCGATCCAGGCCATTGGAATCGGAGTCAACGAGATCGCCATCTGCCTCCAGACCATGCAATATGCGCGCCTCGACGTGATCCTGCTGGCCGGCCGTTACACGCTGCTCGAGCAGGACGCTTTGGATGAGCTGCTGCCGGCCTGCGAGCGGGCAGGCACCTCAATCGTCATCGGCGGGCCTTATAACTCGGGCATTCTGGCGACCGGTACTCGCGATGGCAGCACGCTGCATTACAACTATGCGCCCGCGCCGCAGACAGTGGTCGAGCGGGTGCGGCGAATCGAGGCGCAATGCGATCGTTATCAAGTACCGCTTGCGGCCGCGGCTCTGCAATTTCCATTGGCCCATGCGCAGGTGGCGAGCGTCATTCCTGGTCTTGTCAGCCGCCAGCAAGTTGAGCGCACGCTGAGCTTGTATGAGACGAGTATCCCCGATCAATTCTGGCAGGAGCTCAAGAGCGCGGGTCTGCTACGCGCCGATGCGCCGGTGCCGGCAACAGTAAATGGAGATCAACGATGACGGCTGGACGATTGGTAGGGAAGATCGCGATGATCACGGCTGCTGGACAGGGCATCGGACGAGCCACGGCTGAGATGTTTGCCGCCGAAGGCGCGAGCGTATGGGCTACCGATATTGATACTGCGCTGCTGGCGAACCTTGCCGGTTGCCGCACGCGTCACCTCGACGTGACTGATGCCGAGGAGGTCAAGAGGGCCGTGGCAGAGATTGGCACGATCGACGTCCTATTCAACTGTGCCGGCTACGTGGATAGCGGCACCATACTCGAGTGCGACGAACGAGCTTGGAATTTCTCTATCGATATCAATGTCACGAGTATGTATCGTCTGATATCCGCCGCGCTGCCCGGAATGCTAAAGCGCGGCCATGGCAATGTGATCAACGTGTCATCCCTCTGTGGTGCCATCCGCGGATTGCCCAATCGCTTCGTCTACGGCGTCACTAAAGCGGCGGTGGCCGGGCTGACCAGGTCTCTGGCTGCTGATTTTGTTGCCCAGGGAATTCGATGTAATGCAATATGCCCGGGCACCGTGGATTCGCCGTCGCTGCACGAGCGACTCAAGGCGACCGGCGACTATGCCAAAGCTAAGGCGCAGTTCACCGCGAGACAGCCGATGGGACGTTTGGGCTCGCCCTCTGAGATTGCGGCGCTGGCCCTGTACCTGGCCTCGGATGAATCAGCATTCGTGACCGGTCAATGCTTCGTCATTGACGGCGCTATGTCCCTTTAGAGCCTGGAGCAAAGCAGCCCATGAAACTTCTTCGATACGGTTCTGCCGGTAGCGAGCGACCTGGCATTGTCGACAGCAGCGGTGTAGTGCGCGACTTGAGCGCCGTGGTCAACGACATCACCGGCGCGACGATCTCTCCCGAATCGCTGCAGCGGCTGCGCGCCGTGAAGCTGAGCAACTTGCCCGAAGTGCGCGGCGCCGAGCGCCTGGGGCCCTGCATCGGTGCGCCGGGGAAGTTCGTAGCCATCGGGCTCAATTATGCCGATCACGCCGCCGAGACCGGCGCCACGCCGCCTAAAGAGCCGATCATATTTATGAAGGCCAACAGCGCGCTCTCGGGTCCAAACGATCCGATCATAAAACCGCGCGGGTCAACGAAACTGGACTGGGAGGTCGAGCTCGCCCTGGTCATTGGCTCAGAGTGCCGTTACGTCGACGAGGCGGCCGCGCGATCGGCGATTGCCGGCTACTGCGTATGCAATGACGTGTCGGAGCGCGCATTCCAGCTCGAGCGCGGTGGACAGTGGGATAAAGGCAAAGGCTGCGACAGCTTCGGCCCGCTTGGGCCCTGGCTCGTGACCGCCGATGAAGTCGGTGACACCGGCGATCTGGCTATGTGGCTCGAAGTCAACGGGCGGCGCTTTCAATCAGGCTCCACACGCACGATGATCTTCAACCCTGCCTTCATCGTGTCCTATCTGAGTCAGTTCATGAGTCTGCAGCCCGGCGACATCATCACTACGGGCACGCCACCGGGAGTCGGAATGGGACAGAAGCCGCCGATCTATCTGAATGTCGGCGACAAGGTCAAGCTGGGCATCGCCGGATTGGGCGAGCAGCACCAGATCGTAGTGGCTGCTCAATGAGCTGACGTGTCCGTCAGCGTGCTCGTGATTGCTTTGCTGCTGGCCGGTATCCAGGCTCGCGCGAGCTCATTGATCGGCTCCGGACTGGCAAAGCATCGCAGCGCTGCGGGCACGCTCGCGGCCTGGATGATTCTGGCTGCAAGTCTAAGCAACCTCATCTGGGCCTTTCGCGCCTGGCCATGGTACTGGGCCTTGGGCTGCCTCATCGGACTTGCACTTGTCGCAGCTTTACTCGTCACGCGCCGATCATCAGCCTTCTGGCTTGCGATGAGGCCACTGGTGGCAGTAGCCACGAGCGCCTCGGCGGGCCTACTTTGGGTCGCGTATCCACCCGCTCGCTAGCTCGTGTCAGAGCAGCTCTCGCCGGTGCGCCGAAACCATTGCGGCCATGTCGTCGAAGCGAAAGTTATATTTAGGAGTGGTCGCGGGAGGCAAGGTTGCGCCCCAACCCTGCCGCTCGTGGTGACGATTGATCCAGGCCGAGGCAATCCCGAATTGATTAGCGAGCGCATGATCGTGGAACAGACTTTGCGCCGTGTGCAGGATGTCTGGACGGTCCAGGCCGAAATCGGTCTTCAGGCGCCTGAGCATGTACTCAAAATTCCTCGGATCGGGCTTGTAGGAGCCGATATCCTGCGCGCAATAGATCGCATCGAAATCCACCCTCAGACGCTCGTTGCTGGCGCGAAACGACATGCGGTCCACGTTCGATAAGATTACGAGCTTATAGTGTCCCTTGAGGTACTGCAGGGCGCTCACCGAGTCAGAAAATTCCGGCCAGTCGGCAACGGACGCACCGAAAGCAGCAGCCTCCTGGTTGCTCGCGCTCAAGGCCCATTCTGCGGCCAGGCGCTGGTATACGACTGACAGAAGCTGCGAGTACGGCATGGCCGGGGTCTGTGCCTGCTGTGCAGCCTCATGCTTCGCGAATGTCTGCAGCAGTTGCTCGCGCGAGATCGCGCTTGGCGCCTTGCTCGCCAGTGGCATCAACGCTGTGGAAATGCCGGCCTCCCAATCAATGAGGGTGCCATAGCAATCCAGCGTCAATACTTTGAAGTCGCTGAGCTTCACGCCTCGGCCCGCCCTCTAGCGACGCACGGCCGGCGTCTCGATCGGTAGTCCTCGCGCGCGCCAGCGTTCAAAGAGTTCAAGATCGACGTACTCCTGCGATCCGAGCGGGTACGGCTCAGCACGCACCGCCTCGTTGCACCAGACGAACATGCGGTGCGTTGATCCCATAGTCTGCCAGAGCTCACGGTAAATCGGAAAGCCGTTGACTTGACCCTGACTGATGGTTTCCCCATGCAGACGAAAACCCACATAGCGCTCGTGGCAGTTAGCGCAGGCGAGATTCAATTGACCACGGCGCTGATAAAAAAAGGCCCTGCCACGTGCAAAGCTTGCCGCCGCCGGCCCATCGACGCTGACATCCACCGGCAGACCTTTGGCCTGATGCGAAATGAAGGCTGT
>JBEKWD010000245.1:0-4739 GCA_049513435.1 Steroidobacteraceae bacterium
GAATAGGATCTGGTTCACCGACTGGGTTGACGCTAGCCTCAAGCGCGGTCGGTGCCTGTGTCGAATCGATAGATTTATCGGACGACAACAACGCAGGTCGCGTGTTGGAGCTATCGCCTTCCACTGCCCCGCAGTCTCCCTGAACGTTATGCTCTAATCATTATGGACCCGCCTTGGGCCAGCAACCTGAGTCGATTCACCAACCGACTGCTTGCCCGTCCTTCCGGAAATCTGATCCTGCCCGGTAATAGCCGCCAACCGCCTGGGTGGCGCCACGGAGATCCCGTTTGTCTGAACTTGCCTCAGGCACAACCATTATCGACTGAACGCCACCAACGTCTGCACCATTAATCGAACGCACGCTATGACCCATTGCAGCAAGCTTTTCACCCACTAGATCGTACAGAGGGGTCTCGAGGCTCAGGACGTTCGGGACTTGGCTGTGCCGAAACCTGGCTATGTCGGCGGCAGCCTGAACGTTGGCGCCCAGATCAATAACATCAACCAGCATCTGCGCATGTCCCTGCGCCTGCATATCGCCCCCCATTAGCGTCACGGTCATCAGCGGCTCGCCATTACGCAACAAGAATCCCGCAGACAGTGTATTGAATGGCCTCTTATGCGGCTGGATAGCATTGGGGCCGGTTGGATTCAGCGTGAACAAAGCACCTCGATTATGCAGTACGAAGCCGAAGCCAGGCACCGTGATTCCCGAGCCGAATGCAGCAGCATTGCTATTCACCCAAGCCACCATGTTGCCCTCGCCATCCGCCGTCGACAGTACGATAGTGTCGCCGTGCATCGAGAAATCTCCCGTTGGGCCAGGAGTGGACGCGCGTGAAGGATCGACCTTGGCGCATAGCGATGCGGCATAGGATTCGGACAGCAGTCGATCGAGAGGAACCGAAACGAAATCAGGGTCGGCGTTGTATTGATAAAGATCGGCGTACGCGAGCTTTTTCGCTTCGACCAGCAGGTGCCAATACTCAGGATTCGTGGGACCTAAGGATGCAAGTGTCTTCCCTGGTACCCATTGCGGCACGCACGCCTGGAGAATATTAAGCATTTCGTTGGCTGCCCATGCCTGCGCGGGCGGCGGCAGTTCGATGACGTCATAGCCGCGATACTTAGTTCGCGCGGCTTCGACCCATTCGCCATGGTAAGTGGCGAGGTCCCCCAGAGTCATCGTTCCGCCGAGCGCCTTCGATTTGGCGACGATCGCCTTGGCGATCGAGCCTTTATAAAACTCGTCAGCCCCGCGCGCCTGCAACAGGCGAAATGTGTGTGCAAGATCGACGTTCTTGAATATCGTTCCCAGCTTTGGTGAGTCGCCATTCACGTACCAGGTCCTGATTGAATCGGGATCTGGCTCGGTACAGCATCCTCGCAACGGTAATGCGTTGGGCAAGTGCCAATCGTTAGCGATACGTTCAGATACCGGAAAGCCGTTTTGCGCATATTGAACCGCGGGTTCCAGTACCTGCTTGAAGCTCAGTTTGCCGAAACGTCTGAGCACCTCTTGCCAACCCCAGACGGCACCGGGAACAGTCACCGGCAAGATCCCGTACATCGACATCCCGGACGTGGGACCCCAGTTATTGGGATCCCAGTGATAACCCAGTTCGTTGAAGTGCTCGATCGTTGCACCCGTGGGCGCCGTACCGCTCGCGTTCAACACATAGATCTTGCGCTCCTTGGCGACATAGATTATCGCGAAGAGGTCCCCGCCCACTCCAACCATCATTGGTTCCACAACGCTTAGTACGGCGGCGGTTGCTACAGCGGCATCGATTGCATTCCCGCCTCGCATCAATATCTGCAGTCCGGCTTGCGCTGCCAGAGGTTGACTGGTCACCACCATTCCGTGCTGTGCCACCACCTCCGAGCGACTCTGCGCCGCCCACCCTTCGGCACGAGCGCCGCGCGCGGCACTGCAGAATGCGGGCTGCGGAGTCGAATCGCAGGCAGGAACCGTCTGGGTCCAGGCGTTAGATCCGACCAAAGTCATTCCCAGCCATAAGGTCGCTACGTAAATTCTGGACCTTTGCATCGTTAGTCTCCCATTCGCACCGGCAATTTTTGCAGCCATCGAACTTGCCTTGACTACTTTAGGGCAATAGCTCCGAAATGCTTACGGAGCGTTGTTCCTGCGCGGCTGTTCTAACGGCGAGTGTAGCGGCTAAGCTCATCATCCCGTCTCGTGCATCACATATGGCTTTAGCCCCGTTTCGCACTATATCGACCAGATGCTTCAACTGATTTATATAACAATTGGAGCGCTCTGTAGGGATTCGCTCATGTGTGAGTGGATCGCGCCAGTCTCCGCCATCTTTGTGCCACCAAAGCTCCATCGTCGGAACTGAAAGAGATGCCCTGCTGCCGCCAATGTAATAGCAATCTGCATGTGTATAGGGGAAATATGGCGCTTGCGCGGAAGCCATGTCCCAGGCCCATGGTGAAGGGACAGCATCACTCATGATCATCGTTCCAAGTGCGCCGTTGCGGAACTTGATGAGAATTGCCGCGGTGTCCTCGACCGGAAAGCCGCGGACCCCATTCGACGATATAGCTTGCACGCTCTCGATTTCTCCGCACATGAACCGGAAGCAATCGATATCGTGGATGAGATTAATAAGAAAGGGCCCGCCACCAGGTTCACGGCGCCACGTTGTATCGAAGTAGCTGCCGTGCTTTCTCACAAACCAGATTCCATTTACAGCAATAAGCTCGCCGAGCTTACCTTGCTGCAAAGCATTCCTAGCTTCCCTGATGTCGGGGCTGTGCCGGCGCTGATGACCAACAAGAACCGGGACGCCAGTTGCTTCTGAGGCATCTACGAGCTGCGTAGCCGCCGAGAGCGTGTCAGCGATGGGCTTCTCCACAAGTGTGGGTATGCCTAGCCCTACGCAGTTCAGCGCAGCAGGCACGTGGAGCGCATTTGGCAACGCCACAATCGCCGCTTCGGGTCGGATCGCCTCAAGCATCGTCTGGAAGTCATTGAAATATGGCACCCGAAGCCTGTCCGCGTGCGCGGCGCCTGCCGCCGATACGTCGGCTATCCCTACGAGTTCGGTCGATCGCAACTCCTCAATGAATCTAAGATGCTCTGTCCCTATCAGCCCAGTTCCGATCACTGCTATGCGTACAGGTTTCATCGCACTCTCAGGCTTGCACGATCGTGATATCGCGCAAGGTAGAGACGAAGCGCGTCACCCGCTAGTTTGGCGCGATCGCGCACACTGCGGTTGGCATGGATAATCCTCGGTACCTCTATGCTGATAGGAATCCCCAGCGGCATTGCGTCGAGGATATCGTCCAGCCAAAGCTCGCCCTCGCCGGGATACAGGCGGTCATGCCGAGCTTCGTGCAACATATCCTGTAGCGGCGGAATTTCCTCCCTTGCGTCACAAAGCTGCACATAGGGCATGCGTCCCGCTGGCACGGCAGCGATACTCGCCGGAGTTCCACCGGATCGACTAAGGTGGAGTGTGTCCACACAGATGGCTCCATTAGGGCACCCCGCCTGGGCCACAAATGCAAGCGCATCTTCTATGGTGCTCACCTGCCGCCAACGCATAAATTCCATAGCGACGTTCATTCCATGGACTGCCGCCTCGGCGCACAATGATGCGAATCGCTCCGTCGCCCGTTGAACATCCGGATCCTCGCAAACTGTTTGAATAATGGACGCTCCGATCTCCGCTGCCGTCTCGAGAGCACGGTAGAGAACCGCCATATCCGTTGCGGCGGCGAGAGTGAAGACGTCAACGTCGAATATATCGACCCCAGTACTCTCGCATGCACGGCAAATCGCACGAATTTGCGCTTTGTTGCCCACAATTTCGTGTGCGAGTTGAAGACCATGGGGAGCCAAAAGTCGCAGACCCACCGCGTCAAATCCGGCGGCCGACGCTGACTCGATTTGGTCGACGGGCGCACCCTTGTCAACCGTCAAATAGGCGAGTGCTAAGCGGTTGCCTGCTTGCATAAGAATCTCCCTATCGACACGCGAGACTCACATGAGATTCGCAGCGGTCGAGTGGAGTCAATACAGCCGCATCCGGAGGCGATGGCGCGCTACTGCGGCTCTGGTACAGGCGTTCGAGTCAAGCTGTGGCTCAGCGGCGCCTCCAGACCTGCTTCATCCATCGCTCCACCGCGTCAGGATCGCTAGGCAAGCTCTTTGAGAGCACGCGGTGCCCTTTCGCCGTGACGAGCACGTCGTCTTCAATGCGTACACCAATGCCACGGTATTTCGCGGGAACCGTCAGGTCGTCGGTCTGGAAGTAAAGCCCCGGCTCCACGGTGAGCACCATACCGGGCTCAAGTTTACCGTACTTGTAGTTCTCGGCCCTCGCCTGTGCGCAATCGTGCACGTCCAGTCCAAGCATGTGGCTTACGTTATGCAGCGAGTAGCGGCGATAGAACTGGTTTTGTTCGCGCATCGCTACCTCGGCAGGCATCGGTAGAATCTTGAGGCGTTCCAGACCCTGGGCCAATATCCTCATCGCGGCCGTGTTAGGCGCCATGAAATCATTCCCCGGCTTCACAAGGCGCAATGCCCCGCGTTGCGCCTCAAGCACCAGTTCATATATGGCACGTTGCTCGCGAGAAAAGCTGCCGGAGATCGGCAGGGTCCGGGTAACATCGGCCGTATAGAGTGAATGCCCTTCTATTCCCGCATCCAGCAGCAGCAGATCTCCTTTGCGGATCGCGCCATCATTCTTCCTCCAGTGCAG
>JBEKWD010000246.1:0-4733 GCA_049513435.1 Steroidobacteraceae bacterium
CGATCGGTGACAAGCTCGGCGGTCGGTTCTCTGGAGCACATCGCCCGACAAGACGGGGCGCCGTTCTCAATACGAGAATGGGTCAGACGAGGTCGCACTGGCGAGCGCGGCGTACTTTTTATTCCCTATAGCGCTGGGCAGATCGCAGCGCTCCGCTCGACAGTCTCTGCCTGGATGCGCATAGCTATTTTCGAAGCGATGGAGGGCCCTGAGCAGGATCAGCGCCTGTGGTTCATCGTTGACGAACTTGATGCCTTGGGACAAATCGACGGTCTGAAAGATGCGCTGGCGAGAGTGCGCAAATTCGGTGGCCGCTGCGTTCTCGGCTTTCAGTCCGTCGCGCAGGTAGCGAGCACGTACGGTGCCGGCGCCGCGCATACGATTATCGAAAACTGCGGCAGTTCCTTAATACTCCGCTGCTCCTCCAGCGAGGGCGGCGGCACATCGCGATTTGCTTCCACGTTAATCGGACAACGCGAGATAGCGCGTAGAACGCTTTCGCACAGTCGACGGCACGGAGAAATGCTGGGTTCGTCCACATCCAGCGAGCATTTCAGCATCGAACCGGCTGTCATGGATTCGGAGATCGAGCAATTGCCTGATCTGACGGGCTACCTGAAATTTGCCTCCCAGGACCGATGGCAACGCGTCACGCTACGAGCGCTACATCGGGGCGCAACGGCTGAAGCTGTGCCGGCGGTGCCCGCTTACGTTCCGGTGTGTCGCGCTGCGGAGTTAGCTCCGGACGCTCAATGCGCTACGTCGGGTGATACCCGAAAGTACAACGCGACTGATTCCGCAGAGAAGCGCCCTGGACTTCGGCGGCGATCCGACAGAATGCCGCAGACGTTTACCAGGTCTCGCAGTACAACCGTCTCTTCGCAGGCGAAAACGCTCGCTCGGGAACCGCCGGAACAGACGCTATGAGTACTCCAGCACCACTTGATGAGGAGACGATGAAACTCGGACTGCTGATGGAGACAGCGCAAACGCAGCAGCGAGTGATCGCGTCGAGTTTAAAACAGCTCAAGGCCCACACTCAGGAGCTCGACAATATCGTGCGTGAGCAAATCCGACGTACTCTGGCGGAAGAATTCGGCGCTCTTATCGAGGAAGCAGCGCAAGCGGCGCAGCTCTTAGGCGCGCTAAAACAGGCCGCAAGGTGGCAATTCGCGTCATGGACCGTGCTCGCAACCGTGCTGGTCAGCGCAATGTCGATGCTCTGCGTCTGGTGCTTGGTGCCGTCCAACGCACAGATCAGCGCTATGCGTGCGAGACAGCAGCAACTCACTGTCGCAATTGACGCACTGGAGCAACGTGGCGGCCGGATTGATCTCAGGCGTTGCGGTTCTAGCGACCGTTGGTGTGTTCGCGTGGATCGGCAGGCGCCCACGTATGGAGAGCAATCAGACTACTACGTGGTCAAGGGTTACTGAGAATGCTGATTCCTTCGCTACTACCGTCCGCTTTTGGGGCAGTAACGTTGGCAGTCGTGTTGCTAGTGCCGATGGCGGTCAGACGACGATCGAATGCGGCAGCGCGTGAGATACACCGGCGCGGCACCGTTGTTACGGATTCCAGAGCACGGTACTGGCTTGGTGTGCGTCGCGCGCTGAAGACGCACGATGGATATGTGAGTCTTGGCGGTATCCGGATCGCGCCAGTCGAGGAGTGCAAACATTTCAAGCTGATTGGTACTACTGGAACCGGCAAATCGACGGCGATCCGGGAGCTGCTAATCGGTGCACTGCGGCGAGGTGACCGCGCAATCATTAGCGATCCGGATGCCGGCTATCTGGCGCAACTTTACCGTCGGTATCGCGGCGATGTTGTTCTCAATCCGTTTGAACCTGAGTCGATGAGATGGGATCCGTTTGCCGAGGTCAGTAACGCTTACGATATCGAACAACTCGCGAGCGCGCTCATTCCTTTCAGCGATGATCCTGGGACCAGGGAGTGGCGCGGTTATGCGAGAACGTTCTTCACGGCCGTGTTCAAGCGCTGTGGGCGTCGCCGCAACTGCAGTCTCAATGAGCTCTGGCGATTGCTAGCCATTGCTTCGAACGATGAATTGCGACCGCTTCTGGTGGGTACACCGGCGCAGCCCTTTCTTGAGGCAGACAATGCTCGCATGTTTGGCTCGATACGCTCTGTTCTGAGCTCAGCGATCGCTCCGCTCGAATATATCCGGGCACAACGAGCTGCGCCCTTTTCGGTGCGCGCGTGGGTCAGAGGCGGTCGCGGCGTCCTATTCATACCGTATCGGGCCGGGCAGATCGCGGCACTCCGGTCCGTCATCGCCGCGTGGATGCGGTTGGCTATTGTCGAGGCGATGAGCCAGCAGCAAGAGCGCGATCAGCGGCTGTGGTTCATTGTTGACGAACTGGACGCCCTGGGCGCGATCGACGGTCTGAAGGACGCACTGGCGCGGTTGCGAAAGTTCGGCGGACGATGCGTCCTCGGCTTCCAGTCTCTCGCGCAAGTTTCCAGCACGTACGGCGCCGGGGACGCGCAGACCATCATAGAAAATTGCGGGAACACACTAATCCTTCGATGTTCTGGTGGCGAGAACGGCGGCACCTCACATTTTGCTTCGCGGCTGATCGGGGAACGCGAGGTGCGCCGCCGCCAGATCACGCATGGAAGAGACCGTGACGGCGGCATGGGACTCAAAGGCGCGCGGCGCTCGACTCAAAGCAGTGATCACTACGCAACCGAGGTGGCGCTCATGCCTTCGCAGCTCGAGCAGCTCGCTGATTTGACCGGATACCTCAAGCTCGCCTCGCGCGCCTCCTGGCAGCGTGTGCAGATCAGGCGCTGATCCAATGGCTATCTATTATCTGCACACGAAATCAATTTCACGCACGGCGGGGCGCAGCGCCACGGCAGCGGCTGCATATCGTGCCGGCGAGCGCATCCGCGATGAACGCACCGGCGTATTGCACAACCACTCTCGCCGCCGGGACGTCAACCATGCTGAAATTCTCTTGCCGAGCCGCTTGTCGATACCCGAAGGTCACTGGGCGCGTGACAGATCGGCGCTCTGGAATGCTGCCGAAGCTGCCGAACATCGGCGCGACTCGCGAGTCGCGCGGGAGATTCAAGTCTCGCTGCCGGTGGAACTTTCCGCAACGCAGCGTCTGGTATTAGCGCGTACTTTCGCGCAAGAGCTGGCCGATCGTCATAACGTAGCCATCGATCTGACAATCCATGAGCCACGCCCCGAGGGCGATGTGCGTAATCATCATGCGCATCTGCTGGCGACTAGTCGGGAACTGCATGAGACGGGATTCGGCGGCAAGGCTGGGCTCGATCTGCCATACAGCGAACAAATCAAGCGCGGCTTGTGCAAGGGCCGCAACGAGCTGATCATGATTCGCGAACGTTGGGCGACGCTGACCAACGAAGCATTCCGGGCAGCCGGCATTGACGAGCGTGTTGACCACCGTAGTCTAAAAGCGATGGGTGTGAACCGAGAGCCCATGCCCCACATTCCCTATTTTGCTTATAAGCTCGAGCGTCGTGGTATGCGCAGCGAAGTTGCCCAGCATATTCGTGAGAATTACCGCTCGCGCCTTGCGGCGCGAGCAGCGCTGGGTCAACCTACAGACGCGTTCGGTCCCAGAATACCTTCACCTGAAAGCAGCGCGGTCGATATCGAGGATATGCGGCGGCGCTCGCGCGCCGCGTGGTTGAGATTACGCGGGGAAGCGCTGCAGCGAAACGCGGAGCATTCTGCAGCAGCGTCGCAGGATCGAGCGTTCAACCACACTCAGGCACAGCCGGTTGCGGCCCCGGATCTTGCAACTGATTCTGAATCGGAATTTGATCTATAAACAGTAAGAGCATGGGTCCGGGCACCGCCGAAAGACCTTGCAAGCTCACGCTACTTGACGCTGGTAGCCGTCTGGATCACCACTTCGTGTCCGCTACGGATAGCTGCGCCTTTGTCGCCGAACTCGTTGCGGGCAGAAGTTACCGCGCAGGTGGCCTCAACCAGCTCATCCTGAACTTCAAATGCACGCCTTCAGCCGCTCGAGCGAGCCCGCAGCGCGAACGCTACAAACGGCAGGCCATTACCACGCTCGCGCACTGGCTACGTCTTGCTGTTAGTCGGACTGAAGCCGAGCAGTCCACTTGGGTTCCTATCCCGCCATCGAGAAGCCTGGATGACCCGGATTTTGACGATCGCCTGTCACGAACTCTGAGCCTCGCCTTTGATTCGTACGACGTCGACGTGCGCGGTTTGTTGTATCAGGTGCGAAATACAGCACCGGATCACGCCGTCGACGTGCGACTAAGTGCGGATATGCTTTTTGACCTACTGCATATCGATGTGGCCGCTTTGAAAGCGCGGCCGATTCGAGAGCGTATCGCGTTGTTCGATGATGTTCTGACGACGGGCAAGCACTTCAAGTGCTGCGAGCGCCGCCTTCGGCAATTGCTGCCTTGCGTGCCAATCGCGGGCGTCTTTTTGTTACGAAGGGTGCTACCGCGCAAGCGCCGCGGGCCGGAGATAGTGTGAGGACAACGTTCTGTTCGTTCTCTGGCTGAATGAATCGGCCCCAAAAGATCCCGGCGAAAATCCTATGCGCCATGCATTTTCTTACCTGTTGGGTCACTCGACAGGCGCAGCTTCGGTTTTTGTAGTTTCTGCTACCCTTAGTTGGACAATCCCCCGGGTATTCAAATACTTAGATTCCATTCACCATTCGCTCCTGATATCCTTAATA
>JBEKWD010000247.1:0-4725 GCA_049513435.1 Steroidobacteraceae bacterium
GGCGGCGCCCCTGCTCTGTGCGGGAATTACGACCTATAACGCACTGCGGCATAGCGGTGCGATGCCGGGTGATCTGGTGGCTGTGCTCGGGGTCGGCGGACTTGGCCACCTGGGGATCCAATTCGCGAGCAAGTTTGGCTATAAGGTCGTGGCGATCGGGCGTGGCTCGGAAAACGCGGCGATCGCGAAGAAGCTCGGCGCGAATCTACATCGATAGTGGGGCGACGCCTGCCGCCAAGGCATTGCAGGAACTCGGGGGTGCGCAAGTGGTCCTGGCGACGGCCCCGAGCTCGAAAGCGATGTCGGAGCTCATCGACGGCCTCGGGATAAACGGCCGGCTCGTGGTGATCGGCGTGAGCTCCGACCCCATCGAGGTCACACCGTTGCAGCTGATTGTCGGAACTCGAACGATCGAAGGCTGGGTTGCCGGCACACCCGCCGATTCTGAGGCGACGCTGAGGTTCTCGGAATTGACCGGCGTACGCCCGATGATTGAAACCTATCCGCTCGAAAAGGCAGCCGCCGCCTATGCGCGCATGTTGACCGGCGAGGCGCAATTTCGTGTCGTTCTTACGATGTGAAGATTCACTCCAATCGCTTGCCGTTGGGGCGCGAGCGTCGTGCGTAGACGCATGGGTCGCCTTTGAGTACCGTGCTCATCCGGCAAACTACCGAGCGGCCGGCAGGTTCAAATGAAAGGTTGCGCCGCAGCGAAGGTTGCCGACTGCCCACAAGCGCCCACCATGAGACTCGATGATTGACCGGCTGATGCGAAGCCCCATGCCCGTGCCGTGGGGTTTCGTTGTAAAGAACGGGTCGAATATCTGTTCCGCCAGTTGCGGCGAAAACCCTATGCCGGTATCACTGACCGAAACAAGAATCTGGTCGTTTTCAGCTCGCCGCGACTTGATGACGATCTCTCGTATCCCGTCAACGTCCTTCATCGCCTCGATGCTGTTGACGATCAGATTCATCGCGACCTGCTGCAATTGCACGCGATCGCCGACTACGTGAGGAACATCGTCGGCCAATTCCGTCCGGACCGAGATGTTGTATCGTCCTGCCTCGCTGCGCAGGAGAGCGACGGTTTCTCGATTGATCTCGTTTACATCAATAACCTCTCGTTGCATCGCGCCCCTTTTGAATTGTGAGCGGATCCTGGCGATTATCTCAGCTGCACGTTGCGCATCTCTTGCGATTCTGGTGACAGCCGTGCGCACTCCATCGAGATCGAGTTCCTCACTTCCGAGCTTCCGCAGGCAGGTGTTGGCGTTGGTCATAGCACCACTGATCGGTTGACTAACCTCATGAGCGAGTGATGCTGCTAATTCTCCCATGGTTGTCACCCGATTGATGCGTGCGAGATCGTCCCGCGCTTGGCGTAGCGCCTCTCCGACACGCTTTTGGTCGTCGATGTCGGTGGTGGTACCGATGAATTTCAGAATCCTTCCTTCGGCATCGCGCAAGACCACGGCTTGTTGGAGATGCCAGCGATAGCTTCGGTCCCGCGCGCGGAGCGAGCGGGTTTCTATTGCGAATCCTTGTCCCGAGCGTACTCCGTCCCAGAAGGACCTCGATGCCGCGTCGCGCTCCTCGGGGTGGACCGCGGTCATCCAGGCCTCCGGATGCGACCGGACGAAATCGAGGGTCTGACCGGAGTATTCGAGCCAAACTTCATTCACGAAGTCCGGTGTTCCATCAGGCTCGAGCGTCCAAGCGGATACAGGAAGTCGCTGCAGCAGTCCAGCCTGGAGTTGCAGATCGGAATAGAGGTGCGCATTCTCTAGTGAGATAGAGGCTTGCGAAGCCAGCAACTGCAGCACGGACACCCGGTCCCGCGTGAAAGCGTCCGAAGTCAGATGGTTCTCGAGATAAAGTATGCCGACGAGGCGTGTTTGTTTGACGATTGGCAGGCACAAGACTGATTTTGAGCGCTTCTGCCGGACATATTCGTCTTTTGAATACACGTTATCGGCTGAAGCATCGTCAAGGAGCACGTGCTCCTGCGTGCGGATCACATACTGCAGCGCGGATTGCGGCATGTCAGCGGGTGTCACGGCTGCCTGTCTTAACACAACCTCCACCTTGTCCGTGCCGCAGGTGACAGCCTCCGCTTGAATCCGCGGTTCGCCGCCGCGAGCGCCACCCCGAAGGAGGATCAGCAGGCCCCGATCCGCTCCGGCATGTTCCACCGCGATCCGCACGAGCTTCTCGATCAGCTGCGGAAGGACGATCTCACTTGAAATCGCCTGCGACGCTTTCACGATAGTTGCGACGTCCACCTGCTCGACAGGCGAGCCGATCGTGGCCGAAGCGGCAACAATTCGTCCCTCGCGCAGGCGCGGGTAGCGTTCGTCGAGTTGCTTTACTTTTCCGTGGGCTCCCCAAAGTTCGTAGCAGTTCCGCGCGCTGCGGAGATGAGCGTAGCCGGCTGTTTCGAGGCCGCGCGCCAGGCAGTACTGCGCCGCCAGTTCGTGAGCCAGACCCTCGTTCTGAACGAAGCCGTGCTCACGCGCCGATTGGATGGCGTGTTCGTAAAGACGTTGTGCATCGACATCTCGCTTCTCCAAGCGGGCAATCTCGGCCGATACCAGCGTGTACTTGTCCCCGAACGTTGGTGGATAGTTTTCGGACCATTCACGCAGTTGTTCCTGGAGCCGCACATTCAGGAGTTCCCGCCACGCCTGCTGCTCATCGACCGATGCCGTGTCGTAGAGCGCGGACACCGTCAGCGCCGCATAAAGGTAGTAGTCGAGCACCGCAACCTGGCCGACGGAGGCGTTAAGCAACGGCTCCGCCTTGGCGGCCGCTGCTAGTGCTCCGGCGAAGTCGCCTGAGAGGTACCGCGCCTTCAGTTTGAGAATCCAATACCAGCCGATCAAGATGGGCATCCGACCCGGTGTGAGCCCGGCCTCGAACGCCGCCTCGTCGAATTGCGCATCGCTGAAGGTGGAGAAGGTCGCTGTCCGCCCCTGCATCGTTGCGATGAAGCGTTGCTGGATCACAACGATGCTCTCGA
Organism: Steroidobacteraceae bacterium; assembly: GCA_049513435.1. Taxonomy (GTDB): domain Bacteria; phylum Pseudomonadota; class Gammaproteobacteria; order Steroidobacterales; family Steroidobacteraceae; genus FEN-1191. Next base: position 3,020 of record JBEKWD010000247.1, read on the forward strand.
TGTCCGCGTATTTGGCCCTCCGCGTGAAGTCGAGCGCCACCTCCGTTTCCCGCCATACCACATCGAGCGGATCGTTTCGCAGAAGCAAGTACACGATGGGTTCATACAGACTCGTGCATGCGAAGTACAAATCACCCGTCTCGATCGCGATGCGGAAGGATTTCCTGAAAAGCTCGATCGCGGGGGCGATCGGCTGAGTCCAGACGGCACAGAGTCCAAACCCGAGGTAAGCGTTCGTTCGGTGTTCGACAAACCCGTGCTTCTCTGTCACGTCGCATGCGAGCTTGTTGAAACGATAAGCATCGCGGTACCGGTGATAGAAGCCGCTAAGCACGGTGCCCATGGAGGAATAACACATGATGCAGGCGTTGCTCGTACCATGTTGCAGGCTGGTCTTCATCATGCGGTAGATATGCGAGCGCCAGAAACGGAAATCGGTAAAGTACGCGGGGCCGGTCAGGACCGAGAACACCCGCATGGCCGCTTGTAGTTCCGGATTGGTCAGCAGCGGAAGGTCGATCAGGCTCTCGATCGGGCGCGCATCGAGATCTTGTTGGAGGGTCTCGTATTCGGCTTGGACCTGCTCCTCGGTGGGGTGGGCCGGTATGTCGAAGCCGAACCGGCGCAGGCACGTCAGCGCGGTGACCACCGCCTGCGGGTCATCCGAATTCATGATATGGAACTGGACCTTCAGACGGTAGACGGCGGCCTCGTCGATTCTTGTCGCTGCGCGTGGCAACAACTCCGCGATCAGTTGCCCGGCTTTTTCGGAGTTGCCGCACACAAGCTCGCACTCCGCACATTCCAGCCACAGATTGAACTGCAACTCGTACTGGCCGCTCCAGTCTCCTTCGTCCAACAGCATCATGCCGGCGGCAAAATACGCGCGCGCCGAGGTATACGCCGCGGCAGCCTTGGCTTTACGCCCCGCTCTCAGGTGAATTGTGGCCACCTGCACTTTCTCGTCGTGATCGACCAGGAGGTCTGCGCCCCGATTCAGTTGGTTGGCGACGTTGAAAAGATGTTCGGCGAGGCCTTCCGCGGCCAAGCTCGAGAGCAGCACCCGTCCAATCCTAAGGTGTACTTCGGCGCGCGCGCTTTCCGGAATGAGCGCATAGGCCCCCTCCTGAATCCGGTCGTGAGGGAAGGCGTATGATCCATCCAGGCGAAGAATCAGTCCGTTATGTACGGCTTCCGAGAGCGCAGTGTGGATTTCATCTTCAGATTGGCCGAAGACCACCCTCAATGTCGCGATCTCGGCCGCGTTGCCGAGACAGGCGATTTGGCGGAGAGCTGCCTGCGTCGTCTCGCGCAATCGCCGGAGCTTCCCCGCCATCAGATCCACCACGTTGTCGGAGTAGCCCTTGGCGCGGATCCGGTCCAAATCCCAGATCCAGCCCTGCGCATCGCGATCGAAGCGGAGCAACCCTTCCTCCGCCAGCGCGATGAGAAACTGGATTGCAAAGAACGGATTGCCACCGGTCTTCTCGTGGACCAACTCCGCCAGGGGAGCAGCGGAGTTCCGATGGCAGCGCAAGGTCTCGGCGATGAGCCGGCCGACATCGCCGAGACCGAGTGGCGAAAGCACGATTTCCTGCGTCCTTGCTCCCGCTTCGCGGATCGCAGCCAGCGCGAGCATCAGCGGATGAGACGAACTCACTTCGTTGCCGCGGTAGGCTCCGATTAGCAGCAGGTGTCGCAAGTCC
>JBEKWD010000248.1:0-4718 GCA_049513435.1 Steroidobacteraceae bacterium
GGGCGGCCAGCAACAGCGCGTGGCGATCGCGCGGGCGCTGGCTATGCAGCCGCCATTGATGCTGTTCGACGAGCCGACTAGCGCCCTGGATCCGGAGATGGTCAGTGAAGTGCTGCTCGTGATGCGCGATCTGGCGCACGCCGGGATGACTATGGTCTGCGTCACCCACGAAATGGGTTTTGCTCGCGAGGTGGCTGATCGTATCCTATTCATGGATGCCGGGCGGGTGCTCGAGCGTGCCTCCCCGGCAGAGTTCTTTCAGCGGCCGCAGCATCCGCGCGCGCAGCAGTTCCTGGCCGATATTCGCACGCCGTTTGCGCCGATCGATGCCGGAAAGGGGACCTAATGTTGCGATCCTGCGATCAGACTCGTGTGTGCCTCGTCGTTGCAGCCATTGCGGCATTCTCTCTGGCCCAAGCCGATGCCTGGTCAAGCGAAACGACGTCGCTGAAAGCGACCACTCAGGCCACTGAGCCTGTCAACGTCATCTTTGATACGGATATGTGGTCGGACATTGATGATGCTTTAGCGCTGGCCATGCTCCATGCCTTACAGGAAAGACACGAGATCAATCTCGTCGCTGTGACAGTCAGTACCGATGACAAATGGTGCGCCCCGTACGTCGACCTGATCGACACTTTCTACGGCCATCCAAACGTGCCGATCGGCGTCGTGCGCAATGGTCTTAAAACAGAAGCGTTCCGTAGGTTGTTTCCATCGGGGACCTGGCCGGTGACTCGCTACACTCAGCTCCTGTCCGAAGAGAAGAATCGCGACGGCACCCTGATCTACCCGCACCGCCTGCTCGACGGGACCAAGGCGCCCGAGGCGGTTTCGCTGCTTCGACGGACTTTGGCTGCCCAACCCGATGGCAGCGTCCTAATGATCCAGGTCGGCTATAGCACCAATCTGGCGCGGTTGCTCGATAGCGCGGCCGATGCCGCTAGCACTTTAAACGGGCGCGATCTTGTCCGACAGAAGGTGCGCCTGTTGTCGGTCATGGCTGGGAATTTTGCAGATTCGACGATTGATGGAAAAACGCTGGCCAGAGGATCGCCGGAATTTAATCTGGAATCGGATGTGCCATCCGCGCAGAAGCTCTTTGCCAGCTGGCCCACGCCGATTGTCGTCAGCGGATTTGAAATCGGGCTAACCTTGCCGTACCCGGCGGTAAGTATCGAGCGGGATTTTACCTATGCGCAACACCATCCGATCGCGGAGACTTATCGCACCTACGCCGATGAGACGTCCCAGAAATGGCCTCATAACCATGCGACGTTCGACCTGACCGCCGTGTTATACGCCGCCCGACCAGACAGGAATTACTTCTCACTATCGCAGCCCGGTCGAATCACGGTCCTGGACGATGGAAGCTCGCGCTTCGATAAATCCGAGGCCGGATCGCATCGCTACTTGATTTTGAGCGAAGCGCAGAAAGCGCGCACTCTTGAGGCAATGGTTATGCTGGTCAGTCAGCCGCCGAGGCGAAAGTGATCACTGTCGTGGCGAATAGATCTCCAGAGCCGCCTTTTCGAAGGCCGCATGACTCTTGGCGCCTTCGCTTGGAAAGCTCGCGTGCTGAATTAGCCAGACAGTGGCCAGGCCATGTTCGGGATCAATCCGAAGATTCGTGGCATAGGCCCCGCCATGACCGAAAGCCCCAGAGGGGAAGGTGGACCAACCCAAACCGTAGGCAGTCGCGTCTGTCGGACTGCTTCTGCTCGAAAAGCGCTTCTGAAGTACGGCCTCGGAGAGCTGGTTACGGGACATTTCACGAATCGCCGCCCCGGATAAAAGTCTCCTACCCGCGTATGTGCCGCCATTGAGAAGCATCTGGCAGAACCTGGCCAGATCGCTTGCAGTGGAAAACAAGCCACCAGCCGGCATCGGGTACCGGTGAGTGCGATCGGTTAGCGGATAATGCAGCTGCGTTATTGAGGTTTCCTCCAGATCAGTTCCCAACGCATTAGCCTTATAGGACTTCGCCAGACGCTCAACCTGAGCCTCGTTCGGCCAGAACGTCGTATCGATCATCCCGAGTGGAGCGAATAGCCGCGTCCTCAGAAACTCCTCGTAGCTCTGTCCGCTCACCACCTCGACGATGCGCGCGGCTGTGTTGACTCCGGCGTTCGAATAAGAATAGTCGCTGCCAGGCTCAAACATCAGCGGCTCCAGCGCGTAGCTTTGCACGCGGGTGGCGAGCGGATACATATCAAGCGTCGGAGTCTCGATAGCAGAGCTAAATGGCAGGCCACTCGTGTGACTCAATAGATTGCGTATGGTAATAGCGTGCTGAGGCGCCTGCAGATGCGCTTCGGCCCCATCGGATGTCACCGCTATGATGCTGGGCGCGAACTGCGGCAAGTATTTTTCCACCGAATCGTCCAGCCGCACTTTGCCTTCATCGACAAGCATCATCAGCGCGGTAGCGGCAATGGGTTTGCTCATCGAAGCGATCCAGAAGAGCGCATCGGTGCGCATACTCTTCCTGGCCGCAATGTCCGCGTATCCCACGGTTTCGAGGTCCAAGACCTTGTCCTTGGAGGCTACTAGCATCACGGCGCCAGCGAGTTCGTGACGATCCACAAATGGCTGCAGAACGTTGGCAGTAGCAGACGGCCCTGCGGCGCTCGAGAGTGGGCTTGCACAGAGCAATATCAGCCACAGTGCCCATGCGAAGCAGCGGCAACCAGCCTGCAGGCTCATATTGGATCCCCCGCTATCAATGTGCCCTTGGTCACGAGCCGAAGTCATTTCCTGAAATTACATTCAAAAGGATGCTGCCAGTCTTAGCAACCGCTGCCGATTGCTGTTCCTGCGAAGCACGCCCCGCTGCTACATCTGCCTCAGCGGCGTACTTCAATCATCTTCCACCCATTTCCCGACGGGTCGCGGAAACCGGCGTCCACGCTGCCGTAGCGTTCCACTGGCTCCTGCGTGAACTCGACGCCGCGCGCGCGCATCCGCTCGTAGGCGCCGCGGCAGTCCTCCACGCCCAGCACCAGCGGCGGCATGGCGCCTTTGGCAATGATTGCGCGCAGCGTCTGCGCCGTCGCGGCGTCGAGCACTGGCGGCCCCGGAACGAATAGGCCTAGCTGGAATGACGGCTGGTCCGGATGTTGCACCGTGAGCCAGCGATAGTCGCCGTTGCGCACGTCCGTGTGGACCCGGAACCCGAGTTTGTCGGTATAGAACGCGAGCGTTTCGTCCTGATCTCGCACATATAAACCCACAACTTCGACGCCTTGGCTCATCGGATCTCCTTACTCTTTAAGACCCGTTTATACCGCGTGCCAGGCGGCGTCGCTTCTCCGAAACTGAGATCGTGAGGTCGGGCCGTTGCGCGGCGAGAAAGCAGGCGGGCACGCGGCCGAGCTCGCGCGCCGCGGCCTTATAGGGCGCCCGAATTGCGCCCGGACTCTCGTCGGTGACGTCACGCAAAGTGCGCCCAAATGAGCCCAGGCTCGCCCAGCCCGTATTGAAGGCGATATCGATGATGGGCAGATCGGTATCGCGGAGCAGCGCTGTGGCCCGCTCAATGCGCCGCGCGAGCAGGTACCGGTGCGGCGGTACGCCGAAGGCCTGCTTGAAGGATCGGGCAAAGTGAGCCTCGGAGATGCTGCTGACGAGCGCGAGGCGCCGGACGGGCCAGTGCTCGTGCGAGGCGATGTCCATTCGGTCCCTCGCGCGCAGTAGGCAGCGTAGCAGCTCTGGGTTTTGCATTGGATCCTTGACGAAATACATTATCTGATGAGACCACGTTGGGGAACCTGATCCAACGCGCCACGCTGTGATACGCCCCCGCCAACCATGGCGTCTAGCGGCGGCACCAAACGATATACTTGACTGCGTCAAGTATATGCCTACGATAGGGGCGTGAACTACGCTAGATCCCAGTCTGAGTCTGACGTTAAGGTTATCGCCGAAGTTCGACGTTTCAACCGCCTCTACACCCGACAGCTCGGGCTACTTGATCGGCATTTGCTCGACAGTGCGTTCACACTCACGGAGGCACGTGTGCTGTATGAACTCGCACAGCGCAAGTCCACGGTGGCGACGAAGATTGCCGCGGATCTCGGACTAGACCTCGGTTATCTGAGTCGCATTTTGAAAATGTTTGAGCGGCGCCGGTATATCAAGCGCGAGCGTGCAAGCGCGGATACCCGGCAATACCACATCAGTTTGACAGCTCTGGGCCGACAGCGCTTTGAGCCGCTGGATCGGGCGGCGCGCGCACAGATTGCGACATTGATCGCGCCATTACCCACTGCTCGGCGCCACGAACTAGTCGACTCCATGCGCGTCGTTGAAGGCCTGCTAACGAACCGAGCAGTGCAGGCTAAGTCTTACCAGTTGCGCGGCCTGCGCCCGGGGGACATCGGCTGGATCACACACCGGCAGGCGATTCTCTACCAACAGGAGTACGGTTGGGACATCAGCTACGAAGCACTCGTCGCGGAAATTCTTGCCGGTTTCGTGAAGGCTTTCGATCCGAAGTCCGAAAGCGCATGGATCGCCGAGCAGGACCAGAAGATCGTCGGCTCCGTGCTTCTGGTTCGAGCCTCCGGCAACGTCGCCAAGCTGCGCCTGCTGTACGTCGAGCCCAGTGCTCGAGGCATGGGCATCGGTCGCAGGCTTGTCGATGAATGCATTGCATTCGCGCGCACACAAGGCTACGAAACACTCACGCTCTGGACGAATGATGTTCTGGTGTCAGC
>JBEKWD010000249.1:0-4705 GCA_049513435.1 Steroidobacteraceae bacterium
CTTTGATCGCGCGCTCGGCTTTCTGCTCGAACTCCGGCTCGCGGCCATAGAGATGGTTGAAGCGGCGCGCAATCTCGCGGCTGACCTCCACGTGCGCGACCTGATCCTCGCCCACCGGCACGAACGCGGCCCGGTACAGCAGAATGTCCGCGGTCTGCAGCAACGGGTAGCCCAGAAAGCCGTAAGTGGCCAGGTCCTTCTCCTTGAGCTGCGCCTGCTGGTCCTTGTAGGTCGGCACGCGCTCGAGCCAGCCCAGTGGCGTGATCATCGACAGCAACAGGTGCAGCTCGGCGTGCTCGGGCACTTGCGATTGCACGAACAATGTCGCTACGCCCGGAGTGAGACCAGCAGCCCGCCAGTCGATCCTGACCTCGTGGATAGCGGCCTGCAGGCCCGAGGTATCCTCGTAATCGGTAGTCAGTGCATGCCAGTCGGCGATGAAGAAAAAACACTCGTACTGGTATTGCAGCTCAATCCAGTTGCGCAAAGCACCGTGATAGTTCCCCAGATGCAGCGCGCCGGTGGGACGCATGCCCGAGAGCACACGTTTGCCTGGGGGAACAGCACTCATCCTGGTCGCTTACCCGCGCGCAACAGGCCTGAAGGCCTGACAAAGCTGATTATACGGGGTTCGCAACCAGTTCCCACTCCGCACCGGCGAGCTTGCCCTTGCCCTCTCGCACCACGACGGGCGGGGAGAGGGCCAGATCCACGACCGTGGTCGGCTCGATGCCGCAGTGACCACCGTCCAGAATCGCATCGAGCTGGTGCTCGAGGCGTGCGCGAATCTGCTCACCGTCGGTCAGCGGCAGCTCATCCCCGGGCAGCAGCAAGGTCGAGCTCATGAGCGGCTCGCCAAGCTCGCTCAGCAGCATGCGCGGCACCGCATGATCGGGCACTCGAATGCCAATGGTCCGGCGCTTCGGGTGCTGCAAGCGCCGCGGCGTCTCGCGCGTGGCCGGTAGCAGAAACGTAAACGGCCCGGGTGTTGCGGCCTTGAGCAGCCGAAACTGCCAGGTGTCGATGCGCGCGTAGCGCCCGATCTCGCGCAGGTCGCGGCACACCAGCGTGAAGTGATGGTTGCGGTCCGCGCCGCGCACGCGGCGCAGGCGCTCGAGCGCATCGGCATCCCCAATATGACAGCCCAGCGCGTAGCACGAGTCGGTCGGGTAAGCGATCAAGCCGCCGGCCCGCACGATCTCGGCGGCGCGACGAATCAGCCGCAATTGCGGGTTTTCCCGGTGCAGGACGAAGTATTGGCTCATGCGCTACATGCTGGCGGTAGTTTCGCTATCATAGCGGGCTTGTATGCAAGCCCTATTCGACCTGGCGCCGGTGGCGGCGTTTTTCGTAACCTACTATCTGGCCGGCATTTATATCGCCACGGCCGTGCTCATGGCCGCAATGCTGCTGCTGCTGGTCAGCGATTACCTGCGCCTGCGGCGCGTGCCACCGATGCATCTGCTCAGTGCCTTGCTGGTATTCGCACTCGGTGGGATCACGCTGGCCCTGCACGATGCGCGTTTCGTCAAATGGAAGCCGACCATATTCCTCTGGCTCGTGGCGATGGCCGCCGCGATCAGCGTCTGGTCCAGCCGCGTGCCGCTCGCGCAGCGCCTGTTGCAACCGATCGTCGAGCACAGCGAGGCGCTGCCGCGCAGGCTCTGGCTCAAACTCAACTGGATGTGGGTCATCTTCTACGCTTTGCTGGGCGCCACCAATCTTTGGATCGCCGATCATCGCAGCGAGAGATTCTGGGTCAATTTCAAATTCTTCGGGCTAACGATTGCCTTTGTGCTGTTTGCGATGCTGCAGGCACTGTGGCTCGCCTCGCGGGCCGAAGTGCGCGCGGCCCACGCCTCATGAGTGCCGCTGCCCTCACCGCGGCGCGCATCCAGAGCCTGCTGCAGCAACGCCTCACGCCCGCGCATCTGGAGGTGCGCGACGAAAGTGCGGCGCACGCCGGCCACGCCAGCGGCGCGCGCAAGGGGCACTTCCGGCTGCGGATTGTGTCCGAGTGTTTCGTGGGATTGAAGCCATTGCAACGCCACCGCCTCGTCAACGAGGCGCTCTCGGGGCTGTTTGAGCATGAATTGCATGCGCTGGCCCTGGAAACACTGACACCGGATGAATTCTTTAACTAGTTTGTTCTTTAAGTAATCAATTTAAGTAACTGAGAAATATGATGAAAATTTCCTATACCTGGCCATTGGTCGCAGTCCTGCTACTGAGCGGCTGCAACAAGCTCTCACCGACCTCGACGACGCAGTCGGCCAAGCCCGAAGAGCAGCCCGTCGCCACCGTGAACGGCGTGCAGATCACGCGCGGGATGTTCGACTTCTATGTCAAGAACACCGCGGGCAAGTCTGCGGCCGAGATCTCGCCCGAGCAGCGCGCGCAATTGCTCGATAACCTGGTTCGCGGCGAAGTGATCGCGCAGCAGGCCGCGAAAGACGGCCTGGACAAGGTCGGCGATACCGCCTCGCTCCTGGCACTCTCGCGGCTGCAGATTCTCGAGCAGGCGGGGGCTGAGCAATATCTGAAGGATAAGAAGCCGACCGATGCCGAGCGACAGGCCGAGTACGACGCGCAGGTCATGCTCATGCCCAAGACGCAATATCACGCGCGTCATATCCTGGTCGCGAACCAGGCACAGGCGCAGAAAGATATCGATCAGCTCAAGAAGGGTGCCAAGTTCGAGGACCTGGCGAAGAAAGACTCAACCGATGCCTCCAAGAATCAAGGTGGCGATCTGGGCTGGTTCTCCCCGTCCAACATGGTCAAGCCCTTCGCCGATGCGGTCACGAGCTTGAAGAAGGGCGAATACACGCAAACGCCGGTGCAGACGCAGTACGGCTGGCACGTGATCGAGCTCATCGATACGCGCGAGACGCCGGTGCCGCCGCTCGATCAGGTCAAGGATCGGGTCGATCAGCTGGTGGAGAACAAGAAGTTCAGGGCCTATCAGGATGACCTGATTAAGACCGCCAAGATCGAAAAGAACCTGCCTGCGGCCGCGCCCGCAGCGGCAGCCGCGCCACCCGCGGCCGCCCCCGCGCCGGCACCCGCACCCGCACCCGCACCCGCACCGTCAGCGCCGGCCCAATAGCGCCGCCAGACCCGCCTCGTCGAGGACCGGCACGCCGAGCTCATGCGCACGCGTGAGCTTGGAGCCGGCCTCGGCGCCAGCGATCACGTAGCTGGTTTTTTTTGATACTGCAGAGCTGACTCTGGCGCCCAGCGCGGCCAGGCGCTCACTGGCTTCCTCGCGCGTGACGCGCTCGAGACGTCCGGTCAGCACGATGCTCATTCCGGCCAGAGGCAGCGCGGCGCTCTGTGCAGCCTTCGCCGGGGCTGCCTCGGGCCACTGCACGCCGAGCTCGCGCAGTCGCTTGAGCTCGCGCGCGTGACGCGGGTTGGCGAAAAAGGCTCGCACGCTGGCAGCTATGACCGGACCGACATCGGCGACCTCTAGCACCTGCTCCTCGCTGGCCGCCTGCAACGCGTCGAGGGAGCCAAAATGATCCGCGAGCGAGCGCGCCGTGCTCTCCCCGACTCCGGCTATGCCCAGGCCATAGAGCAGACGCGTAAGGCTCGTGTGACGGCTGTGATCGATCGCGGCGAGCAGGTTCGCGGCCGATTTCTCGCCCATGCGCTCGAGGCCCTCGAGCGTCGCGGCCTGCAGTGCATAGATGTCGCTCGGCGTGCTCAGTAAGCCCTGATCGACCATCTGCTCGACGAGCTTGGCGCCCAAGCCCTCAATGTCGAGCGCGCGGCGACTGGCGAAATGGCGCAGCGATTCCTTGCGCTGCGCCGGACAGTTGAAGGCACCGCTGCAACGCGCCGCCGCCTCCCCCGGGACGCGCACGACCGGTGAATCGCACACCGGGCAGCGCTGCGGCAATTGTGGTCGGCGCGCGCCATGCGCTCGCCTCTCGGTCAACACGCGCACGATCTCCGGGATCACATCCCCGGCACGGCGCACGATCACGGTATCTCCGCGCCGCACGTCCTTGCGCTCGACTTCATCCATATTGTGCAGCGTTGCGTTGCTGACCGTGACGCCGGCCACCTGCACGGGCTCGAGCCGCGCGACCGGCGTGAGCACGCCGGTGCGGCCCACCTGGAATTCGATCGCGCGCACCACCGTGAGCTCCTCATCGGCGGGAAACTTGTGCGCGATCGCCCAACGCGGCGCGCGCGAGACCATACCGAGCAATTGCTGCTCGCGCCGGCCGTTGACCTTGTAGACCACGCCGTCGATCTGATAGGCGAGCTTGGCCCGACGAGCCCCAAGAGCGCGGAAATACTCAAGGCAACCCGCCACGCCCAGCACCCGTCGAGTCTCGGGACAAGTACGCAGGCCCCAGGCGGAGAGCTGCTCGAGTAATGCGGTCTGCGTCATGGGCGGCTCACCACCCTGCCACAAGCCAATGCCATAGAAAAACACCTGTAACGGGCGCTTGGCGGTCACGCGCGCATCGAGCAGACGCAGGCTACCGGCAGCCGCATTGCGCGGATTGGCGAATACTTTCTCACCCGCGGCCTCGGCCGCCGCGTTCATGGCGCGAAAGCCGCTCAACGGCATATAGACTTCCCCGCGCACTTCGAACAACTTCGGCACCTTGGCGGCGCGCAATTTCAACGGCACGGAGCGCAGCGCACGCACGTTGGCCGTGATGTCCTCCCCGCTCGCGCCATCACC
>JBEKWD010000250.1:0-4696 GCA_049513435.1 Steroidobacteraceae bacterium
CGCCAGGATACGCTCGAGATCCCCGATGCCACGCAAACGATCCTGCACCGCCTCGAAGCGTCGCGATTCGATCAATGCGGACAGCGCGTGGTAGCGCTCGCGCAATGGCCCTTGCGCTCGCAGCGGCCGCGCCAGGGCGCGTCGCAATGCGCGCGAGCCCATTGCGCTCATCGTCGAGTCCAGCACCGCGAACAGCGTCGCCTGCTCGTTGCCTGACAGGCTGTGCTCGAGCTCAAGATTGCGTCGCGTGGTTGCATCCAGCTCGAGTGCGTCGCTTCGTTGCTCGATCTGCAGTGCGCGGATATGGGGCAGCGCGGAGCGTTGCGTGTCGCGCACGTATTGCAGCAGCGCACCGGCCGCGCGCAATGCCAACGGCAACTCATCGACGCCGAAGCCTTTGAGATCCAAAGTACCGAGCTGGTCGGTCAGCAGCCGCGAAGCGGTGGCTAGCTCGAAATGCCAGAGCGCTCGCGCGCGCACCACCGCCTCGAATCGCATGAGCGTCGCGAGCTCGTGAGCCTGGTTCTCGGCCAACAATATTTCGGCCGGACGCAGGCGCTCGAATTCGGCCTCAACGCCAGCCACGTCGCCGAGCTGGGTCACGCTGAAGCGACCGGACGCGAGCTCCAGCCACGCGAGCCCGAAGCGCTCGCCTTCGCGCCACACTGCCGCCAATAGCGTCTCGCGCCGCTGCTCGAGCAGCGCCTCGTCCGTGATGGTGCCGGGTGTGACAATGCGTATGACCTCGCGTGCCATCGGGCCGCGGCTCTTGCCCGGATCACCGAGCTGTTCGCACAGCGCGACCGACTCACCGCGGCGCACCAGCCGGTCCAGGTAGGTCTCGACGCTGTGCACCGGTACCCCGGCCATCGGTACATTGGCGCCGGCCGACTGCCCGCGCGAGGTCAACGCGATATCGAGCAATTGCGCTGCCCGGCGCGCGTCATCGTAAAACAGCTCGTAGAAGTCCCCCATGCGGTAGAACAACAAGACGTCTGGATGCTGCGCTTTGATCCGCAGATACTGCTGCATCATCGGGGTATGATCGACAGAACTCATCGCTTTCGATCCCTGCAAAGCTCACCGCCAGATACCGCTGGGCGGTCTCGGATAGGATAGTGCCATGATGCGTTCCGAGCCCCGGGGATATTAACGAATGACTACCACCACATCCGATGCGACCATGGCCGTGTTCCTCGATCTGGAGAACATCGCACTGGGCGCACGCGACGCTAATTACCCGAGCTTCGACATCGAAAAAGTGCTCGAACGCCTGCTACTCAAAGGTCATATCGTGGTCAAGAAGGCCTACTGTGACTTCGATCGCTACAAGGACTTCAAGCGCAGCCTGCATGAGGCCGCCTTTGAGCTCATCGAGATCCCACACGTGCGTCAGTCGGGCAAGAACTCAGCCGACATCCGCATGGTCGTCGACGCGCTCGACCTGTGCTATACGAAAGAACACGTCGATACCTTCATCATCATCAGCGGCGACTCGGATTTCTCGCCGCTGGTGAGCAAGCTGCGTGAAAACGACAAGACCGTCATCGGCGTCGGCGTCAAGAACTCCACCTCCGACCTGTTCATCAACAATTGCGACGAATTCATCTATTACGACGATCTGGTGCGCGGGGAGCGCAAGTCGCGCCGTCGTGTGGCCACGCCCGCCTCTGCGGCGGCCAGCGTCCCTGCCGCGGCCGGGGCCAGCGAGAACAAGGGTCCCGAAGTGGCTGAAGCGCTCGAGATGATCGTGGAAACGCTCGATGCGGTCACCGAGGAGCGCGGCGTGAACGAGCCGATCTGGGGCTCGATGATCAAGCAGACGATCAAACGGCGTCATCCCGGATTCAACGAGCGCGCATATGGCTTTCGCTCGTTCAATGACCTGCTGGCCGAGGCGCAGAAGCGCGGGCTGATCCGACTGCAACCGGATGAAAAGTCGGGCGGCTACACGGTGTGGGCCGTGGAGCGCTCCGCCTTGCGCACGGGCTGAGCCGCCGGTGCGCTTCAGCGCGCTTTGCGCGCGGTGACCTCGATCTCGATCTTAATGCGCGGATCGGCCAGCCCAGCCACGATCATCGTGGCCGCCGGACGGATCTTGCCGAAATATAACTGCAGCAGCGGCCAGCACGGCGCGAAATCGCTGCGCTCGGGCAGGATGTAGGTCACGCGGACGACGTCCTCCAGACTCGAACCGGCCTGTTGCAGCGCGGACTGTATGTTCTTCAGACATTGCTCGGCCTGCTCGAGCACGGCCTCGCAGATCGTGCCGTTCGCATAGTCAAAGCCGGTCGTACCGGATACGAAGACCCACTCGCCCTCGACCACGGCGCGGGAGTAGCCGATCTGCTGCTCGAACAGGGAGCCTGAGCTGATGAGCTTGCGCTTCATGTGCAGGCTTACAGGCTACCATGAGCGCATGCAGGATCTCAGCGACATGGCGCTGCGCGCGCTGGCCGAGCGGGCAGGGCAGCACCTGCTGGCGACAGATCGTCGCCTGGCGGTAGCCGAATCATGCACGGGCGGCTGGCTGGCGAAATGCCTGACCGATATTCCAGGCAGCTCGCAATGGTTCGAGCGCGGCTACGTGACCTATTCCAACGCGGCGAAGGAGCAAGCGCTTGCGGTATCGGCCAGCGTTATCGAGACGTTCGGCGCGGTGAGCCGCCCCACGGCGGAGCAGATGGCCGCGGGCGCCTTGCACGCCAGCGGGGCGCAGCTCGCTCTGGCGATCACGGGCGTGGCCGGACCCGATGGCGGCACTGCCGCCAAGCCCGTCGGACTGGTCTGGCTGGCTCTGGCACAGCGCAATGGCAGCTGCGATGCGCTGGAGCAGCACTTTAGCGGCGATCGCGAGGCCGTGCGTCGCGCCGCGGTGGCCGCCGCGCTGCGACTGCTGCTGGCCACGCCTTGAGGCCACGCCGTTGCCCCGCGTGTTCTTTGCGCTCTGGCCCGATCCGGGATGGTGTGAGGCGTTGCTCGATGCTGCACAGCCCCTGCTGGCTGGCGCTGCCGGCTCGCCCCTGGCGCAATTTGATTTGCACGTAACGCTGTGCTTCCTGGGCGTGCTCGAAGAGCCGATGGTTGAGCGTTTGCGCGAGCGCGTGGTTTCGATCGAGTCCGCCGCCTTCGAATTGTTGTTCGATACCTTCGAATACTGGCCGCGCGCGCGCATCCTGGCGGCGACCTGCAGCAGTGCGCCTGCGGCGGCCAATGAGCTGGCGAGCACATTGCGCTCGATGGCGCTCGAGCTTGGACTGCAGCCGGACCTCAAGCCCTGGCGTGCGCACATGACGTTGCTGCGCGCCGCGAGTGTGCAGGCGTCGCTGCTGGCCGAGCGAGCGCCCGCATTGCGGCTAACGCTGCCGGCGCGGGGCTTCTATCTGGCGCAAAGTCATGAACTTGGCGCCGACTCCGCAGAAACAGCGCAGAGGCGCCGCTACACGGTGCTGGGCTGCTGGCCGCTGCGCGCCTCACAGCCCTGAGCTATCCGGACGGCACTCTATCGAAGTCTTTGCGCGTGTTTTGCACCCGCGCCGCGCGGCGCGTTGTGGGATAATTCTGTATCCCTCAAACCGCCGCAGCTTCTGGAAGGACCGCCACGATGGATGACACCCGCAACGACAATCGCAAGAAGGCTCTCGCGGCTGCGCTCGGTCAGATCGAGAAGCAGTTTGGCAAGGGCTCGGTCATGCGTCTGGGCGATGACTCGGCGAGCTACGATGTCGAATCGGTTTCCACAGGCTCGCTCGGGCTGGATATCGCGCTCGGGATCGGCGGCCTGCCACGCGGACGGGTCGTGGAGGTCTACGGTCCGGAATCCTCGGGCAAGACGACGCTGACGCTGCAGGTCGTGGCTGAAATTCAGCGCAACGGCGGCACCGCGGCATTCGTTGACGCCGAGCACGCCCTGGACCCGGCCTACGCAGAAAAGCTCGGCGTCAATGTGCAGGACCTGCTGGTGTCACAGCCGGACACCGGCGAGCAGGCCCTGGAGATCACAGACATGCTGGTGCGCTCTGGCGCGGTCGACGTCGTCGTGATCGACTCGGTAGCGGCACTGACGCCGCGCGCCGAGATCGAAGGGGAGATGGGCGAGCTGCAGGTCGGCCTGCACGCGCGCCTGATGTCGCAGGCACTGCGCAAGCTAACCGGCAACATCAGCCGCTCCAATACCATGGTGATCTTCATCAATCAGATCCGCATGAAGATCGGCGTCATGTACGGCTCGCCGGAAACCACCACCGGCGGCCACGCGCTCAAATTCTATGCCTCGGTGCGCCTCGACATCCGCCGCATCGGCGCCATCAAGGAGCGCGACGAGGTGGTCGGCAATCAAACGCGCGTGAAAGTGGTGAAAAATAAGCTGGCGCCGCCGTTCAAGCAGGTCGAGTTCGACATCATGTACGGCGAAGGCGTCTCCAAGATGGGCGAACTGGTCGACCTCGGCGTCAAGGCCGGCGTGGTGGAGAAATCCGGCGCCTGGTTCTCCTACGACAGCCAGAGAATCGGCCAGGGCCGCGAGAACGCCAAAACCTTCCTCAAGGCCAATCCCGATATTGCCGCAAAGATCGAAGCGGCGGTCCGGCAGAATGCCGGCCTGATCGCGGAAAAGATTCTCGCCGGCGAAGAAGCCAGCCGCGACGACGACGAGGACGCCGCGGAAGGCTGAGCCAAGTTTCGGTTAAGTGTCGGT
>JBEKWD010000251.1:0-4681 GCA_049513435.1 Steroidobacteraceae bacterium
TGGTCAATGTCAGCGCCGTGGCCGGATTTCCATCATCGGTCGTGAAGTTGACGCTGACCGCCTGGCTCGAGCCGACGAGAACACCGAGCTGCCCGGATGGCGAGGCGGTACCGGCGACATTATTGTGCGTGGTCGCGGCATAGGGGATGCTAACCGAGCCGGTCTTGGCGCTGCCCGCATCGTCCCTGTAGCTGTACGCCAGGCTCAAGGTGCCATTCGTGTCGCCGGTCGGCGTGAAGGTCAGATTGAGGACGCAGCCGTTACCCGTACTAACGGACGCGCAGGTGAATGTGCCCGACGGCGCGCTCCAACCGCTCGGCAGCGTCGCAAGATTGCTGGTGATCTGCAGTGAAGCAATCGGCTTGCCGTCACTCGTATTGAAACTGATGGCGACCATGCGGGCGCCACCACCGGCGACGGCGCTAACCGTACCTGAAACCGAGGGTGTTACGGTGATGTCGTCGCTGCCTGACGTGCCAGCAGTGCCGCTGACTTCGGAGATGCGAGTACTGCATCCGGGAAGAAGCAGACACAGCGCGCCGATCGATGAGTAAATCAGGCGGCGAACATTCATTGACCAACTCCTGCATACAGCTGTTCTCCAAACGCGCATACGGGCGCGTATGAAGCCGAACCATCAGGTCTGTGGTCACGCCATTGTGAAAATCGGGTAATTGATCCTTTGGCTCGTTAATCCCGCTTCCGAGGAAGCCGCCCAAAACACTCCGGAGCCACTGATTGCCGATTTCTGAAGCAACACCTCTACCACGCACTTAATGATGCTTGAGAACACTAGATCGGAAACCCGCCGGGAGGGGTGATGTGGTTGGCAAACACCGGAGATATGTTCCTTAGTCGAAACATTAAACCTCGTGGATTCCAGCATTTTGCGACAACGCAGAACGTTGTTGACCATCGACACGTGCCGTTCTGCGCCCGCACTGAACTCCTCGCGCCGCGTTGCCACGGCGAGCAGTCACTCAGTTCATGGCCGTCCGGCTGGCGGCGTCGCGCCGCCCGCGATCTCGCGGCGCAATTTCAGATCCTGGTAGAGCGCGACCTGCGAGGCCGGGACCATCGGCAGCACGACGATGTTGGCCAGCGCCGTGGCCAGCTGCATCACCATCTGCGCATCGGCGGAATCAGCGCGCCAAAACGCCGCGAGCAGACCCGCGGCCAGTCCCGTGATGATTGACAGCACGAGCACGACGAGCAGCGCGACCGACAAGATGCTCGAGGATCGCCACCAATGGCCGCGAATGAGTTTGCGGCTCACATCGAGCGAGCGCACCGCGCCCGCATCATCGCCGTAGATCGCGACCGGCCACAGGCACAATGCGCCCAGATAATAAAAGCCTGGCACCAGCAGCAGAAACAATCCAATCACGATCAGGCACGTGCTCAGGATCGTGGCGATCACCGCGCGTCCCAGACGTGTAAAACCGATACGCAGTGCCTGCGCGAAGTCCATGCGCCGGTTGCCGCACGCGAGCGCGTATTGAGTCACGACCAGCGCGCCGTAGAAACCCAACGACAATACGCTTTGCAACAGGCTTGCCGCCATGATCGGCGGTTGACTGTAGGTATCGAGCAGCTCCATCGGGCTCAGGCTCAGGCCTGCGCGGCGCGCATAGCTGAGCACAAAAAAGCCAAATGCCGCAGAAACGACCGAAGCGAGCAACGCAATCGGCACGCAGCGCCGGAAGGACTCGCGATAGAGCCTGATCGCCTCCTCGACAACGCCATTGTGGGGTAACGGTGCGGTGGGTCGGATATACATGGCGCAACACTACCCCATATCCATCGATAGCTCGTGCACGCTAGGAACGAAACAGCCGCGAGTACTGTGTCTCATGTCGTGCGCTGGCGATTGCCTGCGACACGACGCCTACACCGATAGCCTCATCGTTGAGCGATAGCGCCTGCGCAATGAGTGCGGGCATCATCTCGGTGAGCTCATAGAGCACGCGCTGTCCGGCCGACTGGCCCAGGGGCACGAGCTTGACCGCGGCCAGTACCTGATTCTCGCTCCAGGCCCACAGATAAGCGCTCAGCGTGTCAGCCTTCGGGATTTCCCAGCGCACGGCGGCCAGGCTGAACAGCGTCGCAAATGCGGCCGAGCGCTCCAGCCAGTCGAGCTCGGTGCGGATCTTCAGCTGCACCAACACCTGCGCGAGTGAGCGTCCGAGGTGCCGCTCCTGCGCGCGCGTCTCGGCCGTCTCACGCGCAGCCAGCAACTGCGCATTCCAGTACGCGAGCATCGCCGTATCATCGAGGCACCAGGCGCGATGCAGTCGCGACAGAATGGGCAGATCGAGCGTACCCACGCCGTGGCTCGAGAGACCCTGCAACCAATCCAGCGCACTGGCCTCATCGTGGACCCAGCCGGCCTCTACCGCGAATTCCAGGCCCTGTGAATACGCGTAAGCGCCAACCGGCAGCGCGGCGCTGACCAGATGAAAAAGACGCAGCAGCGCGCGCGGACTAATGGCTGTGCCCGCTCGCGGCGTGGTATGCGCCCGCCTCGGGCTCGAATGGGGCCTGCTCGACCGTGAGCTGCGCGCCCAGGCCCTGCGTCAATTCATCGAGTACATGATCGTGGCTGTAACGCAGCCAGCCCGCGCCGATCTGCAGTGCCACGTGGCGATTGCCCAGATGATAGGCCACGCGCGCGAGTAGCCGCGGATCATCGGCGCGCACCGTCGTGACCCACTCGCTGGCCGCACCGACCTCGACGACTCGGCCGTCGCTCGTGAGCAAGAGATCCCCGCCGCGCAGAACCTGGCCGCGCGCGAGCACCACGCCAACTTCCTCGCCATCAGCCAGTCGCGCCCGAAAGCGGCTGCGGCATCGCAGTTCGAACGGCAATACGAGTTGCAGCTGCGCGGCACGGGGTTCACTCAGCCGCTGCGAGATCAGCACGATGGGCACGGTGCGACTCAAAACAGGAAATAGCGCTGCGCCAGCGGCAGCACGCTCGCAGGCTCACAGGTCAGCAGTTGGCCATCGGCCCGCACTTCATAGGTCTGCGCATCGACCTCGATCTGCGGCAGATAGTCGTTCAGCAGCAGGTCGCGCTTGCCGATAGCGCGCGTGCCGCGCACGGCTACGATCCCTTTACGCAGCCCGAGTCGTTCACCGACTGCGCCCTCGAATGCCGCACGGCTGACAAAATTCACCGCGCACATCGAGCGCGCTGCCCCGAGCGCGCCAAACATCGCGCGATAATGCACGGGCTGCGGCGTGGGTATCGAGGCATTGGGATCGCCCATCGGCGCCCCTACAATCATCCCGCCCTTGATGATCAGCGCGGGCTTGGCACCGAAGAAGGCCGGGCGCCAGAGCACCAAGTCGGCGAGCTTGCCGACCTCGATCGAGCCCACTTCATGCGCGATGCCGTGGGTGATTGCCGGGTTGATGGTGTATTTCGCCACATAGCGGCGCGCGCGAAAATTGTCATTGCGCGCGTTGTCCTCGGGCAGCGCGCCGCGCTGCACCTTCATCTTGTGGGCGCTCTGCCAGCAGCGCGTGATGACCTCCCCTACGCGGCCCATAGCCTGCGAGTCCGAGGAGATCATCGAGAAGGCGCCCAGGTCGTGCAGGATGTCCTCCGCCGCAATGGTCTCGCGCCGGATGCGCGATTCGGCAAACGCGACGTCCTCGGCAATGCCCGGATCCAGATGATGGCAGACCATCAGCATGTCCAGATGCTCATCGACGGTATTGATCGTGTAGGGCCGCGTTGGATTGGTCGAGGAGGGCAGCACGTGCGGCACGCCACAGGCCTTGATGATGTCCGGCGCATGCCCGCCGCCCGCGCCTTCGGTGTGATAGGTGTGGATCGCACGGCCCTTGAACGCCGCAATCGTGTCCTCGACGAAGCCGCTTTCATTGAGCGTGTCGGTATGAATCGCGACCTGCACATCGAAGCGCTCCGCGACGCTCAGGCAATTGTCGATCGCGGCCGGTGTCGTGCCCCAGTCCTCGTGCAGTTTCAATCCCATGGCACCGGCATGGATCTGCTCCTCGAGCGGCAACGGCAGGCTCGCGTTGCCCTTGCCGAGCAGGCCGAAATTGATCGGCAATTCCTCCAGCGCCTGCAGCATGCGCGCAATGTGCCAGGGTCCCGGCGTGCACGTGGTCGCAGCCGTGCCGGTCGCGGGTCCGGTGCCCCCGCCAATCATGGTCGTGACCCCGCTCATGAGCGCGTGCTCGACCTGTTGCGGGCAGATAAAATGAATATGCGCATCGATCGCGCCAGCCGTCATGATCAGGCCTTCGCCCGCGATCGCCTCCGTGCCCGCACCGATCACGATATTCACGCCCGGCTGGATGTCGGGATTGCCGGCCTTGCCGATCGCTGCGATGCGGCCATGCTTGAGACCCACATCCGCCTTGACGACGCCCCAGTGATCGAGAATCACGACGTTCGTGATGACCGTGTCGACCACCTGCGCGGATATACCCTGTCCCTGCCCCATGCCGTCGCGGATGACCTTGCCGCCGCCGAACTTGACCTCCTCGCCGTAGATCGCATGATCCTGCTCGATCTCGATCCACAGTTCCGTGTCGCCGAGGCGCACCCGATCGCCGATTGTCGGCCCGAACATCTCGGCATAAGCGCGCCGGTCAATACTGCTCATAAGGGTCCCGAGATTTGTCCCTGAAAGCCGTACACGAT
>JBEKWD010000252.1:0-4664 GCA_049513435.1 Steroidobacteraceae bacterium
ACCCGCTCGCGACTCGTAGTCCTCGATCACCACTTCGATGCCCAGCCACGCATGCCAGAACGCGAGCAGCACGATGAGCGCGAGCAGCACCGGGTGCAGTCCCAGCGCGATCCAGGCCGTGACGGCCGCGTAATCGCGCGTGGGCAGCCCCAGCAGCGAGAGCGCCAGCCACACGCTCAGCGGCGCGAGCGCGATCGCCGTGACGCGCTGCTGCAGCCATTTACCCACGCCATCATGCGCGGCGCCGTCACCCAGTACGCGTCCGAGGGGTGTGCGCAGACTCATGCGCCACCTGCGCCGGCGCGAAACATCAGCAGCACGCAGGCCACGGTCGCCAATAGCGCCGCAGCCACGACCAGCATGGCACTGCGGCGCGCCTGCACGCGCTCAAAACCCCAGCCGATATCCCAGGCCAGGTGGCGCAGCCCGTTGGCGAAGTGAAAGCACAATGCGAGTATCGCGATTGCGATCAGCGCTTTGAACGGCCGCGATGCGAGCACGCTCATGGCCGCGCTGTAAGCGTCGGGGCCGGCGGCCGCGGCCAATAGCCACACGATCAGTCCGATCAGCGCGAGGCACAGCACGATACCCGAGAGGCGGTGCAGAATGGACAGCGTCATCGCGTAGGTCCATCTGTAGACCGTCAAGTGCGGCGACAGCGGTCGTTCTGGCATGGGTGTTGCCTGAGTGTGCCAGAATCGCTGCATATCGACCACCATGAGCATGAGCGAGCCCGCTTTCATCTGTCCGCTGCAGGATCTCGGCGCGCTGCAATTCAGCGGCCCTGAGGCGCACAATTTCCTGCAGGGCCAAGTCTCCAACGACCTCACGCGACTCGCGCCGGGCGCGATTTTGCGCGCGGGTTTGCACAGCCCCCAGGGCCGCGTGCTCGCGCTGTTGTGGCTTGTCGGGCTCTCGGGCAGCGAAGTGCTCGCGCTCTTGCCCCGCGAGCTCGTGCCCGACATGGCCGCGCATCTGCGCCGCTACCTGTTGCGCGCGAAACTCACGCTCGCCGATGCGAGCGCGCAATACCGCGTCTTCGGGATAGACACAGGCGATGCCGTGCGAGCGTGGCCGCAAGCGTGGCTCTACGAGCGCAGCCGCCGCTTGCTGATCCAGCCCCTGAGCGAGCCCGCGCCCCTTGGGGAGCCGATGAGCCGCGAGCAATGGCGCGCGCTGGATATCGCGGCGGGCATCCCGCAGGTCTACGCGCCAACCTCGGGACTGTTTGTCGCTCAGATGCTCAATCTGGATTGCATCGATGCGATCTCGTTCAGCAAAGGCTGCTACACCGGTCAGGAAGTGATTGCCCGCGCGCACTACCGCGGCCGCGTGAAGCGGCGTCTGCAACGCTTCGAGACGACTTCGTCCCAGCCGCTGGCGCCCGGCGATGTCGGGCAACTCGCGGATGGGCGCGCCTTGCGCGTGGTCGACTGCGTGGTGCGTGCCGACGGCTGCAGCGAGTTTCTGGCCGTGGCGCCATTGCCCGGCGCTGCGCACGAGGCCGAGGAGGCGCGAGCGGGCGGCGCGGCGCACCGGCTCGCTGCCCGCTCGTTGCCGTTGCCTTACGAGCTGCCCGACTAGAGGCCGGCAGCGGACTTCAGTATGCGCTGCGGCTGGGCTATGCCGTAGCCCTGCGCGTAGTCGACGCCGATGTTCTTGAGCATCTGAATGATCTCGGCGTTCTCGGCGAACTCCGCAATGGTCTGTTTGCCGGTGAGATGGCCGATCTCGTTGATCGAGCGGACCATCTCGCGATCGATCGGATCGTGCAGGATCTCGCGCACGAAGCTGCCATCGATCTTCAGGTAGTCGACCGGAAAGTGTTTGAGATAGCCGAATGAGGACAGCCCCGTACCGAAGTCATCGAGCGCGAACTTGCAGCCGAGCTGCTTGAGAGACTGGATGAAGCGGTTGGCCTGGGCGAAGCTCGCCACGGCCGCAGTCTCGGTGATCTCAAAGCAGATCTTGGAAGGGTCCAGGCCGCTGCGGTTGAACTGATCGATGACGTAGGGCAGAAACTTGTCATCGCCGAGACTCTGGCCCGACAGATTGATCGAGCACATCGCAAGCCCATTGCGCTCGTCGGCCTCCGAGACCAGCCAGCGCAGCGCGTTCTCGATCACCCAGCGATCGATGCTCGGCGTGATGCCATAGCGCTCGGCGGCGGCAATGAAGTTGTCAGGCGCGACGATGCGTCCGTTCTCATCGCGCATGCGCAGCAACAGCTCGTAATGCGCGCCGGTCTCGGGCTTCTGCAGCGCCGCGATCGGCATGCGAAATAATTCGAAGCGGCCTTCCTCGAGCGCGGCGTTGATGCGGGCCGCCCATTGCATCTCGCGCCGCCGGCGCATGAGCTCGATATCGTTTTCGGCAAAGCTGTGCACGCGGTTGCGTCCGAGCTCCTTGGCGGCCGCGCAGGCGCTGTCGGCGGCCGACAGGATGCTGGCCACGTCCTCGTTGTCCGCCGTGATCGGCACCACGCCGATGCTCGCGCCGAGGCGAAATACGCGCTCCTCCCAGCTGAAGCGGAAATTGCGCACCGCCTCGCGCACCGACTCGGCCATGTGCATGGCCTCATCGAGCGTGCAGCTCTCCAGCAGAATGCCGAACTCATCGCCGCCGAGTCGCGAGAGCGTATCGCGCCAGCGTACTTTGGATTTCAGCAGCGCGCCCATCTGGCCCAGCAACGCATCCCCGGCGCTGTGCCCGCAGGTATCATTGACGATCTTGAACTGATCAATATCCAGATAACACAACGCGTATTGAGCCTCGCGCGCCTTCGCACTCTTGAGCGCGCGCTCGACGCGGTTTTCGAACTCGCGGCGATTGACCAGTCCGGTCAGCAGGTCGTGACTGGCGTGATAGCTCAGGCGCCGATTGAGCTCGCGCGATTCACTCACGTCATGGAATACCAGTACGCCGCCGCCGACCTTGCCGTTGCCGGCACGAATCGGAGAGGCCGTGCTCTCGACATAAAGCTCGTTGCCATCGCGCCTGATCAGCAGCATGGGCCGCACCGACTTGATCGGCCGTGCCCGGCGTATCGAGACGGTCAGCGGATTCTCGAGCGGCTCGCAGGTCTCCTCGTGGAACGCGCGGAAGATCTCCTCCACCGGCCGGCCCATGGAATCCTCCAGCCGCCAGCCCGTGAGCTGCTCGGCCACAGGATTGATGTAGTCGATGGTCGAGAGCGCATCGGTCGTGATTACGCCATCGCCGATCGATTGCAGGGTGATCTGGGCGC
Organism: Steroidobacteraceae bacterium; assembly: GCA_049513435.1. GTDB lineage: Bacteria > Pseudomonadota > Gammaproteobacteria > Steroidobacterales > Steroidobacteraceae > FEN-1191. The sequence continues at coordinate 3,248 of JBEKWD010000252.1, forward strand.
TCTCCTTTTCGCGAAACAGCGCCTCCTCGTATAGCTTGCGCTCGGTGATATCCAGCTCGACACCGACCAGGCGCAGCAGCCGGCCATGGGCGTCGAGTTGCGCCTTCGCGCGGCTGATGACCCAGCGCCATTCACCGCTGCGATGGCGCATGCGATGCACGCTCTCGAAGATGGGCGTCTTGTTGGCGACGTGCTCGCGAATCGCCGCCTGCACGCGCGAAGAGTCGTCCGGATGCACGAGGCTGCGCCAGTCGAAGCCGCCCTTCAGATCAGCCTCGTCATAGCCGAGCATGGCCCGCCAGCGCGGCGAGAAGTAAACATCATTGCCTTCGACGTCGAAATCCCAGAGCCCGTCGTTGGCCGCAAGCTCGGCCAGGGCGTTACGCTCCTCGATGCGCGAGATGGCAAGCGTCAGGCGCACGCGCTCCAGGCCGGTCGCCAGGCTGGTACCGAGCAGTTTCATCAGCAACTGCAGGTTGACGTCATAGCCACCGCGCGGCAATCCATAGGCGAGCCCGAGAAAGCCGGCCGGCTGGTTCTTGATGCGAAACGCCACCAACAGCGCCGCGCCGATCGCCAGCTCCGCCAGCGTGCCGGCGTCCTCGACCTGCTCCTTGCGCGGCGAGGCGGTATCGCGAAATTCCGACAGCTTCAGGTGCTCGCAGCGCGAGCTCAGCCAGCTCAGCGAGCTGATCGGGGTCCCGCGCAGCGCCTCGGGATGGCACTGTGCAAAATGGCCACGCGCGCTGAGCACCGACTCGATGTGCGTCGCGCTCTGATCGAAGAACAGCGCAAAGGCGGCATCCGCGGAGGTCGCCTCGCGCAGGATCTCCAGGCAGCGGCCGATGCACTCATCGGCGCCTTCGCGACTGAGGTTCTGCAAATCCACGGCGATCTTGGTGCAGGCCACGTCAATGCCTGGCGCAGGCCGTTCGGCCTTGCCTGTCCAGAAATGTGGGGCCAGCACGTCGGAAGCTGAGAGGTCGGCGGAGGGTCCCAGCGGCTTTGACATGAGGTCTGGGATTCTGGCACAGGCAGACAGGATTACAAGCTAAGCCGCTGATTTAGCGACCTGGGTCTCCTAATCCAACGCAGCGCGCGCGCGCGCGAAAGTCTCGTGCAGCGTGCGCTGCATGTCGAGCGTGAGTGTCTGCAGCGCGGCCGCATCGAGCGCGCGCGGCACATGACGCGCTGGGCCCAGCGCCACGGCGATACGGCAGAAGGGCACGGGCAGCACGAATCGATCCCAATGCACGAGCCACGCGCGCGACGCGGCGTAGGCCAAAGGCAGCATCGGGCGGCCCGACATCTGCGCGAGCAGAATCGCACCGGGCTTGAACTTGAAGCGCGGACCGCGCGGACCATCCGGTGTGATCGCGGGCGACACGCGCTCGCGCATCAGGGCTTCAAAGTAGCC
>JBEKWD010000253.1:0-4641 GCA_049513435.1 Steroidobacteraceae bacterium
CTTCTGACCCGCGACGATCTGGTTGCTGATATTTAGCACCAGTCGCTCGCCATCAGTGACTCCGGAGCTCAATTCCACCTCATTGCCATCATCGCGACCGATCGTGACCGGCCGGAACTTCACGGTACCGTCGGGGCCCACCACCGCGACCCTTGGACCGCTCGTGGCGAATACCAGCGCAGCAGCGGGTACCTGGCTCATGCCATTGTTCTGCAGGTCGAAAGCGACCTGGACGTACTCTCCGGATACCAGCCGCCCATCGGGATTGGGAATGTCCAGCTCCGCCCGAAACGTGCGCGCTCTCGGGTCGATGGCGTCGGAGGTTCGCGTGATGGCGCCACTGATGCTCGGACTGGACGCAGCACCGATCAGGATTTTCGCCGGTATGCCTATCTTCATCAGATCCGGCGCAGCGCTTTGCGGCACATCAACAAATATCCGGATTGGATCGTCCTGGGCCATGCGATAGAGCAAGGTCGTATCGCCTGAGCTGCCGGCGGTGACCAGGTTGCCGATGTCGATGCGCCGCTCGGTGATCGTACCGGTGTAAGGGGCAGTCACGCGCTTGAACTGCTCGAACGCGGACAGCCGATCGACATCGGCCTGATCCAGATTCACCTGGGCTCGCGCCGCCTCGAGTTGCGCCGCAGCCCCCGCATTGCCGGCCTTTTTGTCTTCGCGCTCCTGATCCGAGACGACGCCCTTGGGCGAGTCGCGCCAGCGCTCATAGGTGCTCGCCGCGAAGGCCGCATCGGCCTGTTTGACCTTGACCTGTGCCTCCGACACTTTCAGTTTGGCCTTGGCGGCCAAGAACTCGGCATCCAGCTCGGGAGTGTCAATGAGCGCCAGGACCTGGCCGGCTTTGACGTGATCGCCGATATCGACGTACCACTTGGCCACATAACCGCTGACGCGCGCGTAGATCGTGCTCTCGTACCAGGCCGCGGTCTCACCCGGCAGCGTCAGACTGCCGCCGGCAGGGGCCCCGCGGACAGTGACGACGTCGACCGTGGGTATCGCAGTCGCGGCCGCGCGGGTCTCGCGCGCCAACTTATGCTCGGCGTGCAATCGCAAGAGAAACACGATCACGAAGGCGAGCAGCAATACGAGTGCGACCGCGAGGGCCGCGCGCTGGACGTTGCGACCGATGTCCTCAGATGGCAAGTGGATCTCCGAGCGAGGCGGTCGCATGTGGCGGTGAGGCCCGGCGACGCAACAGCGGATACACAGTGGGAACGAGGATCAGCGTCGCCGCCGTGGCGAACAGTAATCCGCCAATGACCGCACGCGCGAGCGGCGCATTCTGCTCCCCACCTTCACCGATACCCAATGCCATCGGTATCATGCCGAGGATCATCGCTCCGGCCGTCATCAATACGGGACGCATGCGCGTATAGCCCGCGGTTGCGGCCGCCGCGACCGCATCGTCACCGGCGGCCATGCGCTGGTTGGCGAAAGTCACCACGAGAATGCTGTTGGCGGTGGTCAAGCCGATGCACATGAGCGTGCCCATCAGCGCCGGTACGCTCATGTGCGTGCCTGTCAGGTACAGAATCCACATGACGCCGGCCAGGGCAAAGGGCACGGCCACGAGTACGATCAAAGGGTCGAGCCAGCTCTGAAAGTTGATGACCAGAAACAGGTAGACCAGCACCACCGCCAGCGCCATGCCGGAGAACAAGCCACTGTAGCTCTCACGCATCGTATCGACCTGCCCGCTCAGGACCACCGAAATCGCGCTCGACGGATCGGGCCGGTCTCTGGCGATGACTTTATCGATGTCCCCGGCCGCGGAATTCAGGTCCCGCCCCTGCACATCGGCGTCGACGTCAAAGACTGGACGGATATTGAGCTGCGACAGTACCAGAGGCGCGATGCCACGCTGGAAGCTCGCGACGTTCATCAACAGTTGCCCGGGCCTACCGCTGCTCCCAGCGGTCAAGGGCATGGTCCAAAGATCATGAGCAGATTCAATGGTATACGCGGGTAATTGCACCACGAGTGGGTAGCTCACCTGGGTGCGCGGATCGACCCAGAAATTCGGCGAGCTCTGCGCGCTGCTGTTGGTCGTGATCAATACATCGTTGGCTGCCGAGCGTTGCTGCAGGCCGAACTGCGTGGCCAAGGCTCGATCCACGTGCACGTTGAGCGTCGGTGCATCGGGGACCTGAAAGACATGCGAGTCGACCACGCCTGGTACGCCTCGCAGGTCGTGCGCAAGCTTGGCGGCCAGGGCGTAGACCGCAGTGCTGTCCGGCCCTGATATGCGGATATCGATCGGCGCGGGCTGACCGAAATTCAACACCTGATCGACAATATCGGCGGCCTGGAAGAAGAACTGCAGCTCAGGAAACCGCTGCGGCAATTCGCGGCGCAATCGCGCCATCAATGCCGGCGTCGGCGAATGCTTGGGTTTTAGCGAGACCAGGATCTCGCCGTCCATCGGCCCGACCGTGGCCGAATCGCTCAAGGAAATATTGATGCCGCTATAAGGCAGGCCGATGTTGTCCAGAATCGTATCGATCTGATCCGGGCCGGCAACAGAGCGGATGTAAGCTTCCACTTGCGCGAAATCAGCCTGCGTTTGCTCAATTCGCGTCGCCGGCGGCGCACGTACATGCAGCCGCATTTGTCCGGCATCCACCTGCGGAAAAAAGTCCCGGCCGAGCGCGGGAAACAGCAACAGCGAGCACAGCATCAATGCGGCGAAGAACAGCACCGCGCGCCACCGTCGCGCCAGAGACCAGCTGAGCGCATCGCGATACGTTTCACGAAAGCGCTCGAAGCTTCGGTTGAACGCGAGATGGATGGCCATGGCAGGATTGCGGCGCCGCTTTGTCTCGGCGCGGTCAGCATGGCCGCCGAAATCGTCCGCGTGCGCCGTGGCGCTTTGAGATCGCATCAGATACATGAACAGCACCGGCACCATCGTGAAGGAGAGCGCGAGACTCGCGATCAGCGCCACACAGACCGACAGCGATAGCGGGGAAAACAGGTATTTCGCGGTGCCCTGCAGCAGGAACACGGGCACGAAGACGATGCAGATGCAAAAAGTAGCCAGCATCGTCGGTATGGCCACTTCGCTGGCGCCAGTGGTGATGGCCTCAACCAACGGTTCACCCAAGCGCGTGTGCCGTTCGATGTTTTCGATGACGACCGTGCCGTTGTCGACGAGGATACCCACGGCCAGCGCAAAACCCCCGAGCGTCATCGTGTTGAGTGTTTGACCGCCCAGATACATCACCAGCACGGCGGTGATGATTGACAGCGGAATTGCGGCCAGAATGATCAAGGTCAGCCGCCAGTTGCCCAGGAACAGCAAAATCATCAGGGCGGTGAGCGCAGCGGCCATCATGCCGCTCATCTTCACGCTCGAGAGCGCGGCATTGACGAAGATCGACTGATCAAACAGCGGCTTGATCACAACGCTGCTAGGCACGAGCTTGCGGATGTCAACCAGTGCGGCACGCACGCCGTCGATTACTGCGAGCGTTGAGACGCCGCCAGTTTTGCGGATGGTCAGCAATGCTCCGGGGATGCCGTCCACGGCAACCGAATTGGTTTGCACTTGAAAGCCGTCGTGCACATGAGCTATGTCGCGCATGAAGACGGTCTTACCCGCAACCTGCGCGACCGGAAAGGCATTGATTGATTCGATTACATTGGGGCTATTGTTCATCGACAGCTCATAGTCCTTGCTGCCGATCTTGACGTCGCCTGCCGGTAGGATCACGTTCTGGCTCTGCAGCGCATCGCTGACATCAGACGGGGACAAGCCACGAGCCGCCAGCGCCTGCGGATCCAGGTCCGCCATGATGACGCGTGGTTTGCCGCCGTAGGGTTGCGGCACCTCGGCGCCGTGCACCACCGCCAGATCCGGTCGGATGATGTTTTGTCCTAGATCATTGAGCCGGGTATCGGGCAGCGTTTTGCTCGACAGACTCAGTTGGATGATCGGTACATCGGTCGCGCCGTAGCGAATGACCAGCGGTGGCGTGATATTCGGCGGCATGTACTTGAGCACCACCAGCGCGCTGCTGGCCAATTGCGAGACGGCGCGGCTCACGTCGGCGCCCTCGTGGAGGTAGATTCTTTCGACTCCGACACCGACGTAGCTTGTGGCTTCGATGCGCGCGATATCGTCGACCACGGATACCATCGTCCGTTCATGCAATGACACGATGCGGTTCTGGATGTCCGCGGCACTCATGCCGTTATAGGTCCAGACCACACTGACAACCGGGATGTTGATTTCCGGAAATATGTCAATCGGCATGCGCAGTGCGGCACCAATGCCCAGTAAGCACACGAGGATCAGCGTCGCTGCTACCGTGTAGGGATGCTTGAGCACGAAACGGACGAGGGACATGCGGCCGAGACCTCAGCGCACGAGATGCAATGCTGGTAAGGCGGATCGCATTATGGAGTAGGTCGGCGATGACCGTGAAACGGCCGTATACCGGGCTGCGAGCGGGAGCGGGAGGCAGCGGGGATTCATACCGTCTCTGGGCCGGCCTGCTGCGGATCGCGCACGCAATAGCCCACGCCGCGCACCGTTTGTATCAACTTATCCGGAAAGGGATCATCCACCTTGCGCCTGAGGTGGCGCACGTACACATCGACGATGTTCGTCACCCCCTC